>CAXSHC010000089.1:0-9429 GCA_964236745.1 uncultured Acetobacteraceae bacterium | reverse complement strand
CTGTGGATGTGGCACGACACCGGCACCACCGACCTGCCGGTGCTGCTGCACACCCGCTTCTCGAACGTGGCGCAGGACTGGGTGTTTGGCGCCTTCGTGCTGGCCTTCGGGGTGAAGCTGCCGTTGTTCCCGCTGCATTCCTGGCTGCCCGACGCCTACACCGAGGCGCCGGCCGGGGCGACGGCCATGCTGTCCGGCGTGCTGAGCAAGGCCGGCGCCTACGGCTTCCTCCGCTTCGCCATCTCCATGCTGCCGGACGCTTCGCACCGCTACGCGCCGTGGATGATCGCGCTCGGCATCATTGCCGTGATCTATGCCGCGATCATCGCCCTGGCGCAGACCGACATGAAGCGGCTGGTGGCGTATTCCTCGTTCTCGCACATGGGGCTGGTACTGGTCGGGCTGTTCACCCTGAACGCGGTCGGCATGGACGGGGCGGTGTTCGTGATGCTGTCGCACGGCATCATCATCGCCGGGCTGTTCTTCGTGGTGGCGATGCTGGGGGCACGCAGCGACAGCCGCCTGATCGCGGGCTTCGGCGGCACCGCGGCGCGCATGCCGGTGCTGGCGACGCTGGCGATGCTGTTCACCATGGCCAACATCGGCCTGCCGGGCACCGGCTCCTTCGTGGGCGAGCTGCTGGTGATGATCGGGGCGATCCGGGTGGGCTTCTGGGTGGCGCTGCTGTCCGGCATGGCGATGATCCTGGGGGCGGTGTACATGCTGGTGCTGTATCGCCGGGTGATGTTCGACGGTGTGTCCGGCCTGGTCGGCACCCTGCGCGACCTGTCCGGCCGCGAGGTGGCGGTGCTGGCGCCGCTGGCGGTGGTGACGTTGTGGATGGGGATCTACCCGTCCTCCTTCACCCGGGTGTTCGACCCGGCGGTGGCCGGCATCGCGGCACCGCGCGCCGCATCGCCGCAGGCGGCGGTCCAGCTTGCGCATCCGGCGCATCGCGCGGGCTGACAGTCCTTACGCAACCGCCTTTCCGGTCCCACTTGGACGGGATGCCAGACATGCATCCCGCTTCCACCACCGAACTGCCGCGTCCGCCCATGCCGACCCGTGTGCGGAGCACGGCGGAGTCCTTCCTGGTCTTGCGGCGCAACCCGTTGGAGTTGTGGGGCCGGCCTGCCTACCAGGAACTGGTTCTGCCCGGCTCCTTCCTGGGGCGTCGTCAGCTGCTGCTGAACGACCCGGTGGCGATCCGCCACGTGCTGCTGGGCAACCACGAGAACTATGAACGCAACGAGGCGGCGCGGCGCGTGCTGCGGCCGGTGCTCGGCGACGGGCTGTTCCTGGCCGAGGGCGAAGCATGGCGGCACCAGCGCCGGGTGATCGCTCCAGCACTCGCGCCGCGCGTGATGCCGATCCTGTCGCGGCACATCGTGTCGGTGGCGGCGCGCGTGGAGGACGAGATCGCGGCCGCCGGCACCAAGCCCGTGGAGCTGATGCCGGTGCTGCAGCGGCTGACCCTGGACGTCGCCGGGCAGTCGATGTTCTCGCTGGAAATGAAGGCGTTCGGCGCCGACCTGCGCGCGCTTCTGCTGCGCTACGGGCGCGACTTCGCCAAGGTCGGGCTGTTCGACATGCTGTTGCCGGATGGCTGGGCCACGCCGCTGGATCGCGGCCGGGCCCGGTTCCGGCAGAACTGGCTGCTGCTGATGGACCGCATCATCGCCGCCCGCACGGCCCAGGCGGCCACCGGGCAGGACGCGCCGCGCGACCTGTTCGACCTGCTGCGAGACCGGCCAGGGCTTCGACCACGCGCTGCTGCGCGACGAGGTGTCGACGCTGATCCTGGCCGGGCACGAGACCACCGCGGTGACGCTGTTCTGGGCCTGCTACGCGGCCGCCCGCCTGCCGGAGCACCAGGACGCGATCGCCGCGGAAGCGGACGGGCTCGACCTGTCTCCGGACGGGGCGGCCGCGTCGCTCGGTCGCCTGACCCGTACCCGCGCCTTCGTCGACGAGGCGCTGCGGCTGTATCCGCCGGCCTACCTGATCGTCAGGCAGGCCAAGGCGGCGGACGTGGTCGGGGGCGAGGTAATCGAGGCGGGCACCATCGTCACGGTGTCGCCCTGGATCCTGCATCGCCACGAGGCGCACTGGGACCGGCCGGACAGCTTCGAGCCGTCTCGGTTCCTACCCGGTGCGACGCCGCCGGACCGCATGGTGTACATGCCGTTCGGCGCCGGGCCGCGCATCTGTGTCGGCGCGCAGTTCGCGCTGGCCGAAGCGACCCTGGTGCTGGCACGGCTGCTGCGCCGGTTCCGGCTGGACCTGCCGGGCGGTGGTGCTGTGCTGCCGCGTGGTCTGGTGACGACGCAGCCGGACCGGCCGGTGCGGTTCAGGCTCCAGCCGCGCTAGAACATGATCCGTTCGTATCGGCTCACGGAGCACGCTCCAGCCCATTGCTTTGCCCGGCATCTTTGTTCGGTCGGCCGGTTCGGTCGGGTGATGTTCTAGGCGGCGGCGAACGGTGCAGGTGGTCGGGGACGTGGATCCGGACGATCATCCGGGATCGCTCGCCGATCCGGCGGTGCGGGCGCGCCGTGTGGCGATGCTGGACTGCCCGCATGCCAGGGGGCTTTCCGATCACGTGCGCCGGATGCGGGCGGAGGGGCGGGGGTTCGTGCCGGATTTCGATCCGCTGGATGGCGGGGTGGCGGCGACGCTGTTGTTTCTGCTGGAGAAGCCGGGGCCGCGGGTGGATTCACCGGATGGTGTCGGCTTTGTCAGCCGTAACAACCCCGATCCGACTGCGAGGAACTGCCGTGCCTTCATGCTGGAGGCCGGGATTGACCACGGGCAGGTGGCGATCTGGAACATCGTGCCGTGGTGGAACGGCACCATGGCGATCACGGCGGCGGAATGCCGTGCCGGGGCGTCGGCGCTGCGCGCGACCCTCGACCTGTTCCCCGGCCTGCGCGGCGTGGTGCTGGTCGGCAACCGGGCAGGGAAGCATGGGGCTGCGGTGCTGGAGGGTCGCGGCCTGGAGCTGTTCCGCAGCGTGCATCCGGGCCTGCAGGCGCGTGCCGGGCCGCATAGCCGCGACCGCTGGCTGGCGATTCCGCGCATCTGGCGGGAGGCATGGCAGGCGGTGTCGTGACGGCGGCGGGACGCGGACGCGAAAAAGGCCCCGGAGCGTTGCCCCGGGGCCTTTCCATTGACTGTATCGACCCGTGCGCGATGCGCTGGTCAGACCGTCTTCGCGCTGGAGAAGAGGGTCATCCAGGTCGCTCCGCGTGGAGCCGTTGTCAGGCAATGAGACACTGGATCACCTCCTTTCAGTTGGTTTCGTCATGATCAAGATAAGCCGGTTCCGGGCGGGTCCGCAAGGGCCTCAGCTGGATGGGGACTCGCACACGTCGCCGGCATCGGCGTCGTTGGGAAGCGCCATCCGGAAGGTGACGGCGACGGCGTCGTTGCCGCTGCAATAGCGCGTCCGCGTGATCACGCTGTCGATCACCTCGAACCGCGCGGCGTTCTCGTCCACCTCGAGCCGCAAGGTGCGTATCAGCATGCGCCTGGCCTCGCCCGCGGGGGCGGGGTCGGCCGGGTCTGGCTCGGCCACGAACAACAAGGTGGCCGGCATGCCACCGACCTTGGCGCGCGCCAGCACCACCGAGCGGCCGCGTCCGCCCAGCGTCGGCCCGGCGCCGTCGGCCGGATCCATCTGCACCACGTCCCAGCCGCGCGCGCCTTCCGCCCGGGGCAGCATGGCCATGATCAGCGGCGAGTGCGCCTGCGGCTGCCGCCCTTCGACCACCAGGCCCTGGCGACCGTCCGGCGCCAGATGCGGCACCAGGGTGGCGCCTTCCCCGAGCGGCACCGGGATCACGCTGGTGATGCGCGAGGTGCCGCGGGCGACGCAGCCGGACAAGGGCACCAGGAGGGAGGCGAGGCACAGGAACGACAGGGGGCGGAAGCTCATCGCCCGGACCCTAGGCGCCCGGGCCCCGGCCCGGAAGCCCGCGCGCTTGAAGGCCCGGCCCGCTCAAAGGTCCAGGTCGGCGGCGTGCGCGTTCTGCTGGATGAACTGGAAGCGCAGCTCCGGGCGTCGGCCCATCAAGCTTTCCACCCGCTCGGCGGTCGCCTCGTGCTCGTCGGGTGCCGCCACCACCTTCAGCAGGACCCGGTGCGACGGGTCCATGGTGGTGCGCTTGAGGTCGGCGGGCGGCATCTCGCCCAGGCCCTTGAAGCGGCTCACCTCGACCTTGGCGCCCGCCTTGAAGCCGGATCTCAGCTTGCGCTCCCGGTCGCGGTCGTCCATCGCGTACACCGTGCGGGCACCTTGCGTCAGCCGGTACAGCGGCGGCTGCGCCAGGTGCAGGTGGCCGTCCCGGATCAGCTCCGGCATCTCGCGGAAGAAGAAGGTCATCAGCAGCGAGGCGATGTGGGCGCCGTCCACGTCGGCGTCGGTCATGATGATGACGCGGCCGTAGCGCAGCCGGGCGGGGTCGTACTGCCTGCCCTGGCCGCAGCCGAGCGCTTCCACCAGGTCCTTGAGCTCCTGGTTGGCGCGCAGCTTGTCGACCGACGCGCTGGCAACGTTGAGGATCTTGCCCCGCAGCGGCAGGATTGCCTGGGTTTCCCGGTTGCGCGCCTGCTTGGCCGAGCCGCCGGCGCTGTCGCCCTCTACCAGGAAGATCTCGGTCTCGGACGCCTTTTCGCGCGTGCAGTCCACCAGCTTGCCGGGCAGGCGCATGCGCCGGGTGGCGCTCTTGCGCTGGATGTCCTTGAGCCCGCGCCGGCGCAGCCGGTCCTCGGCGCGCTCGACCATGGCCGACAGCAGGGCGTCCGCCTGCGCCGGGTGGCCGGCCAGCCAGTGATCGAAGCGGTCGCGCAGCGCGGTCTCGACCAGGCGGGTGGCCTCGGCGCTGGTCAGCTTCTCCTTGGTCTGGCCCTGGAACTGCGGGTCGCGGATGAAGGCCGACAGCTTGGCCGCCACCGCGCCGAGCAGGTCCTCGATCGTGACCTGGGTGGCGCGCTTGTTGGCTCGCTGCTCGCCCCAGGAGCGCAAGCCCTTCAGCAGGGCGTTGCGGAACCCGGTCTCGTGAGTACCGCCCTGCGACGTCGGGATGGTGTTGCAGAACGAGGCTAGCGCGCCTTCGCCGTTCTCGATCCAGGCCACCGCCCATTCCACCCGGCCGGTGTTGCTGCCGTCGCTCGCGGCCGGCAGGTCGGCCTCGCCGGACCAGAGCTCGGACAGCAGGGCGACGTCGTCGCCGAGCTCGTCTCGCAGGCTGTCGGCGAGGCCACCCGGGAAGTGCAGCACCGCCTTGGCCGGCACGTCGTCGCGTCCGGGCGGCAGCAGCGCGGGATCGCAGTCCCAGCGCAGGGTGACGCCGCGGAACAGGAACGCCTTGGAGCGGCACAGGCGGTACAGCCTGGCGGGGGAGAAGGCGATCGCGCCGAAGATCTCGGTGTCCGGCACGAAGCGTATCTGGGTGCCGCGCCGGTTCTGCGTTGGGCCCACCTTCTGCAGGCGGCCGTCGGGCACGCCGCGCTGGTAGGTTTGCCGCCAAAGCGCCCGGTCCCGCGCCACCTCGACCTCCAGGATGCTGGACAGGGCGTTCACCACCGAGGAGCCGACGCCGTGCAGGCCGCCGGAGGTGGCGTAGGCCTTGCCCGAGAACTTGCCGCCCGAGTGCAGGGTGGTGAAGATCACCTCAAGCGCCGAGCGGTTCCTGAACTTCGGATGCGGGTCGACCGGGATGCCGCGGCCGTTGTCGCGCACGGTGAGGCGGTTGCCCGGCTCCAGCGCCACGTCGATCACCGTGGCATGGCCGGCCACCGCCTCGTCCATGGCATTGTCGATGATCTCGGCCGCCAAGTGGTGCAGCGCGTTCTCGTCGGTGCCGCCGACATACATGCCGGGACGGCGCCGCACCGGCTCCAGCCCCTCCAGCACCTCGATGTCCTGCGCGGAATAGCCGGACCCGGGAGACGAGGATGGGGCGGCGGACGCGGCTGCGGACGCGGCCGGCTTGCGGGGTTTGGAGCCGTGCGAGAACAGGTCGTTCATGATTGGTTCTCACTCCCGCCGGGGACGGCGTCAAGGTGATCCGACCGGCTTGGTAATTTACCGCAACGCTTCTTGCCGCGATCGGGGCGCATGGCAACATCAGCGCGGGTGCGCGGAGCGGACCCTGGAAAGGTTGCCGAGTGGGTCTGATCAAGTTTGCACTGAAATACCGCGTCACTTTCTACGTCATGGCGATCCTCATCATGCTGGCCGGCGGCGGTGCTGCGGTGCTGATGCCGAAGGACGTGCTGCCGGAGGTCAACATCCCGGTGGTCACGGTGCTGTGGACCTATACCGGCCTGCCGGCGCCGAACATGCAGAACCAGGTCACCGCCTACAGCGAGCTGGCGCTTTCCAACAACGTGTCCGGCATCCGGGACATGGAAAGCACCACGCTGCAGGGCATCACCATCACCAAGATCTACTTCCAGCCCGGCATCGACATCTCGCTGGCGCTGACTCAGGTGACGTCCGCCACCAACGCCATCCGCGGCATCCTGCCGCCCGGGATCCAGCCGCCGGTGATCCTGCGGTTCTCCGCCTCGTCGGTGCCGGTGATCCAGATCGCCGCCACCTCGGAGGTGGAAAGCCAGGCCTCCGTTTATAACTACGTGCGCTTTCGGCTGCGCTCGACGCTGCAGACCACGCCGGGCTCCACCATGCCGCCGCCTTATGGCGGCGTGCCGGAGCAGGTGATGATTGACCTCGACCCGCACGCGCTGCAGGCGTACGGGCTGACGCCGATGCAGGTGCTGACCCAGGTCAACGCGGAAACGCTCACCCTGCCGTCCGGCCTCGCCAAGTTCGGGCAGACCCAGTTCGTCATGCGCATGAACACGCTGCCGGACCAGATCGCCAAGCTCAACACCATTCCGATCCAGATGGTGAACGGCTCGCCGATTCTGCTTCGCGACATCGGCTGGGCGCGCGCCGGCGGGCCGCCGCAGCAGAACATGGTGCACGTGAACGGCCATCTCGGCCTGCTTCTGCCGGTGCTCAAGAACGGCGGCACCTCGACCACCTCCATCGTCGACACGGTGAAGTCGATGCTGCCGGGCATCATCGCGGCAGCGCCCAAGGACATCCACATCCTGTCCCTGTTCGACCAGTCGGTGTTCGTGACCGACGCGATCAAGGACGTGGCCGAGGAGGGGCTGATCGCGGCAGCGCTCACCGGGCTGATGATCCTGCTGTTCCTGGGCTCGTGGCGTCCCACGGTGGTGGTGCTGGTGTCGATCCCGCTGGCGGTGCTGACCTCGCTCGCGGTGCTGGGCGCCATGGGCGAGACCATGAATGTCATGACCCTGGGCGGCCTGGCGCTGGCGGTCGGTATCCTGGTGGACGACGCCACGGTGGCGATCGAGAACACCTACCGGGTGCTGGAAGGCGGCAAGCCGTTCCGCGAGGCGGTGGTGGAAGGGGCCGCTACCATCGCCAAGCCGACCCTGATCTCGACGCTGTCGATCTGCTCGGCCTTCGTGTCGGTGCTGTTCCTGACGGGGGCGCCGAAATACATCTTCACGCCGCAGGCGCTGGCGGTGGTGTTCGCCATGCTCGCCTCCTACGGGCTGTCGCGCACCCTGGTGCCGATCCTGATCGACGTGCTGGTCGGGCCGGAGCAGAAGAAGCGCGCGGAAGCGGAGAAGGACAAGAAAGGCGGGAACGGGGCGGACACGAAGAAGCCCGGCTGGTTCGGCCGCTTCCACAAGGGCTTCGAGTCCCGGTTCGCGCGGTTCCAGCGCGGCTATATCGGGCTGCTGCACGTGGTGCTGGCGCGCCGGCTGGTGACGTCGCTGGTCGCTGGCGTGGTGCTGGTGATCGCGGGCTGCCTGTTCCCGTTCCTGGGCCGGGACTACTTCCCCGCCATCTCGTCGGGCCAGATCACCCTGCACGTGCGCGCCCGCCCCGGCGCCCGCATCGAGGAAACCGCCAAGCTGTTCCAGGGGGTGGAGGACATCATCCGCCAGCAGGGCGGGCCTGGCGGCGTGCAGACCATCGTCGACAACATCGGCCTGCCCTCGATCACCTACAACCTGGCGTTCAACGACGGTACCTTTGTCGGCTACAACGACGGCCAGATCCTGGCCACGCTGAAGCCCGGCCTGAGCAGCGCCAGCCTGACCAAGAAGCTCCGGGTGGTGCTGCACCAGCATTATCCGGACGCGATATTCTACTTCCAGCCCGCCGACATGATCACCCAGATCCTGGATTTCGGCGTGCCGTCGCAGGTCGACGTGCAGGTGCATGGCCGCCACCAGGCCGACGACCTCAAGATCGCGCTGCGCATCGAGAAGCGCCTGCGCAACCTGCGCGGCCTGGTCGACGTGCACCTGCAGCAGGTCACGGACACGCCGGAGTTCTTCACCGAGGTCGATCGCCAGCGCGCCGCCGAGCTCGGCCTGACCGAGCAGGACATCGCCAACCAGCTCAACATCTCGCTGTCGGGCTCCTTCCAGGTGGCGCCGAACTTCTGGACCGATCCCAAGACCGGCATCCCGTGGCAGCTTACGGTGCAGACCCCGGAATACCGGGTGGACGACTTCGCCGCCGTCGCCAACACCCCGATCTACACCAGCAACAACGGGGTGGTGAGCGCGCAGCCGATCACCCTGCTGCGCAACGTCGCCTCGTTCCATCGCGGCGTGGAGCCGTCGGTGGAAAGCCACGTCAACACCGAGCCCACCTTCGACATCTACGCCGCCGTGCAGGACCGCGACCTGGGTTCGGCCGCCGCCGACATCAACCGCGTCGTGAAGCAGGAAACCACCCACCTGCAGGCCGGCGACAAGGTGCTGGTGCGCGGGCAGATCGAGAGCATGAACAGCGCCTTCAACCATATCGAGATCGGGCTGGGGGTCGCGGTGATCGCAGTCTACCTGCTCATGGTGCTGAACTACCAGGACTGGGGCGACCCGTTCGTGGTGCTGAGCGCGCTGCCGCTGGTGTTCTCGGGCATCGTGTTCTCGTTGTTCATCACCCACACCACCTTCTCGATCGCGTCGCTGATGGGGGCGATCATGAGCGTGGGGGTGGCGTCGGCGAACTCGATCCTGCTGGTGACCTTCGCGCGCGAGCACCGGGAGGAAACCGGCTGCTCGGCGATCGAGGGCGCGATCGCCGCCGGCGAGGCGCGGCTCAGGCCGGTGCTGATGACGGCGGGTGCCATGGTGGTGGGCCTGATCCCGATGTCCCTCAACCTGGGCCAGGGCGGCGAGCAGAACGCGGCGCTGGCGCGCGCGGTGATCGGCGGCATCTCGGTCGGCACCTGCTCCACGCTGTTGTTCGTGCCGTTTCTCTACACCCTGCTGCGCAGCCGGTCGGTCCGGTCTCCGGAGGACTATGTATGACCGCGCCCGATCAGGCCGACGACGGGCGCAGGCCGGTCCACGACGAGCACG
>CAXSHC010000088.1:7360-9475 GCA_964236745.1 uncultured Acetobacteraceae bacterium | reverse complement strand
CCATGCCGTCATGGTGCATGGACATCGGGTGCCTGCGGTTGAGCAGCACCAACCCGACCGCCAGCGCTCCGAACAGCAGGTCGAGCCAGAAGGTGTGGTCCAGGCGGAACCGCGTCACCGCCGCCTGGACGCTTCCGGCGTTGGCCGGGACCAGGCCGAGCCCCGAGAACACGAGCTCCATCAGCAGGCCCGTCAGCACCATGGTGGCGTAGAACACGACGGCGATGTAGGCGGCCATCCTCCAGCCATAGTAGCGCCTGTACACGTCGAGCAGCGGCAGCACGATCAGGTCGGCGTACAGGAACGCCAGCACGCCGCCGAAGCTGATGCCACTGCCCCACAGGATCGCCGCCAGCGGCACGTTGCCGATCGAGCACACGAAGCTGACCACCGCCACCAGCGGCCCCAGCAGCGCGTTCGCGGGCGCCTGCACCCAGGGCGAGGCGCCGTGCAGGAACAGTGCCGCCCACCAGCCGTGCGGCACGAACGCCCCGAGGAAGCCCGCGATCAGGAATCCGAGCAGCAGGTCCTTCCACAGCATCGACACGTCCATGACAAAGGTCTGCGCCACCCTGACCGGCAGCTCCGGGTTGCGCAGCTTCGCCCACAGCGTGTCGCCCGCGACCGGCATTCCCGCGTGCTGGTGGCCGGCTCCGGGCTCCTCGTGCGTTCGCGCCGCCTCCACCAGCCGCGCCGGGTAGGTAAGCCGCACCAGCACCGCCATCACCGCCACCAGCACCACGCCGCCGATCCACTCGGCGGCGGTGAACTGCCAGCCGAGTAGCAGGAACAGCACGATGCCGAGCTCGATCACCAGGTTGGTGGACGAGAACAGGAAGGCGAGCGAGGGCACCAGCGCGGCGCCGCGCTTGAACAGCGTGCGCGACACCGCCGCCGAGGCGTAGGAGCACGACGAGCTGGCCGCCCCGAACAAGGTGGCGAGCGCCACTTCCCGCACCCCGTTCCGGCCCAGCGCCTCGCGCATCCGGTCCTGCGGCACCAGCGCCTGGATCAGCCCGGAGATCGCGAACCCCAGCACCAGGCTCCAGCCCACCTCCCAGGCCATGCCGGCGGACAGCAGCAGCGCCTGCCAGAGCCGGTGGACGATCTCGCTCACGCGGCGTGGGCCCGCAGGAATGGCCGCAGCCGTTCCTGCACCGCGTCCGGCCCCTGCCGCTGCGGAAAATGCCCGAGCCCGTCCAGCACCGCCCGTTCATAGCCGCCGGAGAACAACCCTTCCTTGCCTTCGGAGCTTTGCGGCAGCGCGACCGGATCCGCCCCTCCCTGAAGCACCAGGGTCGGCACCCTGATCACCGGATCGGCTGCGACGCGTCGCGCCAGCAGGGCATAAGCGGGGTCCCTCGGCGCCAGCGACCAGCGCACCCGGTACGAGTGCACGGTGATCTCCGCCCAGTCCGGGTTGTCGAACCCCGCCGCCGCGACCGCGAACTCGTCCTCCGGCACCGGCCAGCCGGGCGACCACGCTTCCCAAATGTGGCGGGCGAGGCCGCGCCGGTCGTCGCGCACCAGCGCCGCCCCGCGGTCCAGCCCCATCAGCCACTGGTACCAGTACGCCTGGTTCTGCGGCATCGACACCGGCTGGTCCGGATCGTTCCTGTCCCACCCGGTCGCCAACGCTGCCAACACCGATACCCGCTCCGGCGCCACGCACGCCACCGTGTAGGCGGTCCGCGCCCCCCAGTCGTGCCCGACCACGCCGAACCGTTCGAGCCCGAGCGCGTCCGCCAGGTCGAGCACGTCCTGCGCCAGCGCCACCACCTCGCCCGAGCGCATCGTCGCCTCGTCGCGGAACCGCGTCGGCCCGTGCCCGCGCAGGAACGGCGCCACCGTGCGATACCCTGCCCCGTGCAGCGCCGGCAGCAGACCGTCCCAGGTCTGCGCCCCGTCCGGCCACCCGTGCAGCAGCATCAGCGGCCGCCCATGCTCCGGGCCCGACACGAGACAGCCGACCGACAGCGTCGGCGTCTCGACGGTGATGAGCGCCATGAACCCTGTCCCCGCGTGATGATTGTGTGAGGCGCTAGCCGTTCACCAGTGCCAGCGCCTGCTTCAGGTCCGCGACGAACGCGGCGTATTCCCGCTGCTTGGTGTCCT
>CAXSHC010000088.1:2549-7350 GCA_964236745.1 uncultured Acetobacteraceae bacterium | reverse complement strand
TCTCGTCCGGCAGCGCGATCGGTTGCGAGCGTTCCCGCCCGATGGTCACCGCCCGCCCCAGCACGGCCCGCGCCGCGGTGGCGCCCAGCATCACCACCAGCGCCGGCTTCACCGCCCGCCGTTCCTCCACCAGCCACGCGTTGCAGGCCCTGATCTCCGTCAGGTCCGGCTTGGCATGGATGCGCCGCTTGCCACGCGGCTCGAACTTGAAGTGCTTGACCGCATTGGTGACATATACCGTGCTCCGGTCGATGCCCGCCTCGGTGATCGCCCGGTTCAGCAACTGCCCCGCCGGCCCGACGAACGGCCGCCCCGCCAGGTCCTCCTGGTCGCCCGGCTGCTCGCCCACCATCATCATCCGGGCATCCGCCGGCCCTTCGCCGAACACCACCTGCGTCGCCGGTTCCCACAGATGGCAGCGGCGACACGCGGCCGCCGCCTGCGCCAGCTCCGCCACCGTGCCAGGCCGCACCGCATCGGCCTCTGCGATGCCCAGTGCCGGGCCGGGCGCCGGGTCGAGCGACAGGCTTGGTTCCGCCGCCGCCACGCGCTTCGGCCTCGGCTTGCGTTCGCTTTCGTCCAACGGTGCCGCCTCCAGCATGGTCTCGGTCCGACGCCCGGCGGTGCGTATCAGTTCCGGGATCGCCGCGGCTTCCGGCAGGTTGCGCCAGTACTTCTTCGGCATCTCCGAGCGCATCGCCGACACCTTGAGCCGGGCCGGGTTGAAGATGGCGCCGTAGTACGCCCGCCAGTAGCGCTCCAGCGCGTCGTCGTCCGGCACCTCCGACGGGTCGGCTCCCGGGCCGAACTGCGTTTCGGTGCCGTCCCAGTGCAGGCTGCGATACGGGGTCAGCACCGTGAACAGCATGGTGGCGAAGCGGCGCACCAGGAAGTCGGCATTGGCCTCGACGATGAAGTGCTCCGGCTCGAACCAGGCAACGTAGCGCGCGCTGCCACCCGGGTCGTCCTTCGGCGCTTCCGATGGCGCCCCAGCTGGCACCTCGGCCGGCACCTCGCGGAAGCGCAGAAAGGCGCGCATCTTGTGCGTGTCGCGACGCACCGACTGCGCCAGCCGGACCGCGCGCTGCACCGCCGGGTCGGTGACCAGCTCCGTAATCTTCTTCTCGCCATGCTGCGCCCGCCACAGCAGGCCATAAAGCAGGTCGAACCGTTCCGGCTCGCGCGCCTGGATCACCGTCTGCGCCAGCTCCACCAGCGCTCGCGACACGGTGAAGCCGCCGGCGGCGGGTGCGGACAACGGCGCGGCGGCGGGCTCGTCCGGTGCGTCGCTGCCTTGCGCGAACAGGTCGTCCGGCGCGCCTACCGAGAAGTGCACGCCTTCCGGCGGCACGCCCGCCAGCGCCAGCCGGCGCGCAGCCGCCCGCCATCCTGCGAAATCGACCTGGTGGGCTAGAACGACGCTTTCCATCGCCGCCTAAAGCAGGGCGAGCTGCCTGGGTTGCGGCGCCAAACGCTGCGACAGGCGCGCGCTGTCCAGCTCGGCAGCCGGCCGGTGGTCCAGCGCCACCACGAACGGCGCGATCTTGTTCAACGACAACCGCAGCCGCGCCAGGTCCTGCATGCGCAGCTGCCGGTGCCGGCGCACCTGGATGATCCGGTCCACCGACTTCACCCCCAGCCCGGGCACGCGCAGCAGCGCTTCCCGCTCGGCAGTGTTGACGTCCACCGGGAACATCGCCCTGTTTTCCAGCGCCCAGGCGAGCTTGGGATCGTGCACGAGGTCGAGGTTGCCGGCCGCATCGGTCGCCAGCTCCTCCACCCCGAAGCCGTAGAACCGCAGCAGCCAGTCCGCCTGGTACAGCCGGTGCTCGCGCAGGAGCGGCGCCGGCTTGAGCGGCAGCGCCGCCGACGCGTCCGGGATCGGGCTGAATGCTGAATAGTATACCCGGCGCAGGCCGTACGCGCCGTACAGGTTGCTGCTCATGCGCAGGATGGCGCGGTCCGGGCTCGGGTCGGCGCCGACGATCACCTGCGTGCTCTGCCCCGCCGGCGCGAAGCGCGGCGGCTTGGCGGTGCCCGCCCGGTTCTTCTCGCGCGCCGCGTCGATGCCAAGGCGCATGCGACCCATCGAGCGACGTATGCCGCCCATGTCCTTTTCCGGCGCGTACTCCTTCAACGCCCCTTCGGTCGGCAGCTCGACGTTGATCGACAGCCGGTCCGCCCACTTGCCGGCCTCTTCCAGAAGCAGCGGATCGGCGTCCGGGATCGTCTTGAGGTGGATGTAGCCGCGGAACCCGTGCTCGACCCTGAGCGTGCGCGCCACCCCGATCACCTGCTCCATGGTGTAGTCCGGCGACCGGATGATGCCGGACGACAGGAACAGCCCCTCGATGCAGTTGCGCCGGTAGAAGCCCAGCGTGAGCTTCACCACCTCCTCCACCGTGAACCGCGCCCGCTTCACCGACGACGACTGCCGGTTGATGCAGTACGCGCACTCGTACATGCAGTAGTTCGTCAGCAGGATCTTCAGCAGCGAGATGCAGCGCCCGTCCGGCGCATAGGCGTGGCAGATCCCCATGCCCTCGGTAGAGCCGATCCCCGTTGTGGCGCCCTTGCTGTCGCGCTTCTCCGTGCCGCTGGACGCGCAGGACGCGTCATACTTCGCGGCGTCCGCCAGGATCTCGAGCTTGGCCAGCAGGTCCATCAACAGTTCCCGTCCTGTTCCAGCATCAGCCACCGGACAACGGCGGGATGGATCGTTACGGAAGATGGGGTGTTGCCGCCCGAAACGTAAGTCCCGGGGCCCGGCGCCGCCTCTTGACCGGATGCTGTCCGCGGCGGCACCACGACGCGGAAAAGGAGCCGTTCATGTCCGGAACCGGTTTGACCGAGGCGGCGGATCGGATCGAGCAATGGTTCGCCCATGCTTGGCCGCTCTGGATCGCGCGCGGGATCGACCCGGACAACCGCTTGTTCGTCGAGTCCCTCGATCCGGCCGGTCGGCCCGAGTTCGCCGCCCCGCGCCGGGTGAGGGTGCAGGGACGCCAGCTGCACTGCTTCTCGCGCGCGATCGCGTTCGGCCACGCGCTGCCGCCAGGAGGCGACCACAAGCTCGACCACACGCTGGACGCGATCGCCGCCGCCGCGTGGAGCAAGGCGGGGGGCGGCTGGATCCACCTCCTGTCCGGCGACGGGCAACCGCTCGACCGCAAGCGGGACAGCTACGACCAAGCCTTTCTATTGTTTGGCCTTGCCGGCGCAGCCGCCGCCGGGCTCGACCGCGCCCGGTCCCTGGCCTCCGACACGTTCGCCTTTGTCGACACGGTACTGACCGATCCGCATGACGGCAGCGTCAGCGAAGGCGTGCCCCCTTGCCTGCCGCGACGCTCCAACCCGCACATGCACCTGCTGGAAGCGCTTCTTGCCTGGCATCGTTGTTCCGGCGCGCAGCACTTCCTCGACCGTGCCGACCGGGTCGCCGCCTTGTTCGCGGAACGCTTCTTCGACCTCGACACCGGCACGCTGGGCGAGCACTTCACCCAGACCTGGACCGCGGCGCCGCACCCCCATGGCGCGTCGGTGGAGCCGGGGCACCACCTCGAATGGTCGTGGCTGCTGTACCGCCTCGCGGAAGCCGGCGGCCGGGACCTCCGCCCGGAAGCCCGCCGGCTGCACCGCTGGGCCCTAGCGCACGGGCTGGACCGGGACGGCTTCGCGATCGACGAATGCGACCGCACCGGCGCGCCGCGCCGCGTCACCCGGCGGCTCTGGCCGCAGACCGAGCTGATCAAGAGCCACCTCGCCAACGGCGAGCCGGACGAAGCCGCGCGCGTAGCCTGCCACGTGCTCGACACCTATCTCGCGACCGACCCTGTCGGGCTGTGGATCGACCAGTTCGACGGGTCGGGCCGTGCCTGCGGAGCGAACGTGCCCGCTAGCACGCTTTATCACCTCGTGGTGGCGTTCGAGGAGCTGCTTCGTGCCGCCGGCCGGGTGCTGCCGCCAGGGGGCTAGCCGGCCCGGATCAGGTCCGGTTGCTGGCGCTCTGCACCAGGGTGCCGCCGCCCTGCAGCATCTGCTCGGGCAGGTGGATCTGCGTGATCTTCCACTGCCAATGTTTCAGCCGCATGGACACGCGCACCGGCTGCGCCGAAGCATCGTCGCTCATCCTGATCGCCGCCTCGAACCGTGCCGGACCGAGAAACGTGACCCGCTCCACTCGGCCGAACATCGACCGCACGGCTGCGAGCATGCCGGCACCGTTCTGGCCTGTACCGTTCGCATCCGTCCGGGACAGCATCGCCATCATCCGCTCGGGCGTGACCTCGTTGTCGACCGCGCGGGACACCAGCGTGCTGGCGAACGACTCCCCGAACCCGGGCAGATCGTCGTCGGCAGGTAACACCTTGGCGCTGGCCAGGCTGACCGGCACGCCGCCGCCACCGAAATCGGTCTTCAGGCCGAGGCGCACGGCGCGCCAGTCGAGCGCGGCCCGAAGGGCTGCGACATCCTCGTGGCGCAACCCGTTCGCCACCGAGAACAGCGCCGTCAACGGCGACATGACATAGAACAGCATGGCGAGGACAAGACACGCAGCGGAGAACGCGGCGGTGTTTCGAGGCAGGCCGACCGCGCGGAAGGTCATGCTGCACGCTCCCTGTTCGACAAGCCATTCTTGTATGCAGCATCATCCTTCACCGCTCGACCCCTGGTCAAGCGCGATCGACGCGCGCATCTCCCGATCATGCGCGAGCTTTCTGAACCAAGCGTGAGGAACCGACTTCCGCCTTCCCCGCCGTCGCTTGACCTGCAGTTTTCCGAACACGAGGTGCAGCGTTAT
>CAXSHC010000088.1:0-2519 GCA_964236745.1 uncultured Acetobacteraceae bacterium | reverse complement strand
CGGCGAGGTGGGCGGCACCGGCCAGGCGCGCCTGCGCGCGGCACGCGTGCTGGTGGTGGGGGCAGGGGGCCTCGGCGCGCCGTTGTCGCTCTACCTCGCCGCCGCCGGCATCGGCACCATCGGCCTGGTGGACGACGACGTGGTGGAGCTGTCCAACCTTCAGCGCCAGGTGGTGCACGCGACCGCGCGGATCGGCGTGTCCAAGGTTTCCTCCGCCGCCGAAACGCTGTCCGCGCTGAACCCGCTGGTGCAGGTCCGGCAGCACCCGGTCCGCCTCGACGCCGACACCGTGCTGCCCTTGATCGCCGAGTATGACCTAGTGTGCGACGGCAGCGACAACTTTGCCACCCGCTTTCTCCTGGCCGATGCCTGCGCGCTCGGCGCCCGCACGCTGGTGTCCGCGTCCGTGTCCCGCTTCGAGGGCCAGCTTTCCGTCTTCGCGCCGCATCGCGGCGGCCCGTGCTACCGCTGCCTCTACCCCGAACCGCCCGGTCCCGGTGCGGCGCCGTCCTGCGCCGAGGCCGGCGTGTTCGGCGCCGTCACCGGGGTGATGGGCACGTTGCAGGCGACCGAGGTGCTCAAGGAGGTGCTGGAACTGGGGGAGGGCTTGTCGGGACGCGTGCTGGCGTGGGACGCGCTGGCGATGCGCTTCCATTCCATCCGCCTGAAGCCCGACCCGGACTGCCCGCTTTGCGGCCGGCACCCGCGCATCCACGACCTGTCGGCGCATCGTGCCTGAACCGTCGAGCCGGCCCGCTACCCTCGGCATCCTGCTCCTGAGCGGCTGCTACCGGCGCGCGCACACCGCGCTGCTGATGGCCGCCGCCGCCGCGGCGCTGGACCGGCCGGTGGTGCTGTTCGCGACCCAGCACGGCCTGCACGCCGTGTGCCGCGACTGGTCCGGCCTGCAGGGCAGCGACGCGGACCACGCCTTCCAGGCACGCGGCGTCGCCGGCTTCGCGGCGCTGCAGGACACGTTGTCGCCGCTGGGCGTGCGGCTGATGGCATGCGAGTCCGGCCTCAAGGCGGTTGCACTTCCGCCGGAGGCACTGCTGGAAGGGGTCGAGCGTGTCGGTGTGCCGACATTCCTGGACGCGGTGGGCACCGGCCAGCTCCTGTCGATCTGACGCCGGGCGTTCCGGGCCGCACCCCCTTGCCCCGCGGCCTGGGCCTTGGCAGGGATGGGTTCATGCCTGCGTTTCCTCCACGCCGTTCGATCGCCGCCCGGGTTGGCGCCCGCATCGGCGTATGGGTGAGCGCCGTGGCGATGCCATGCGCGATGCTGCTCGCCGGCATCCCGGCCGGGGCGCAGGAACCGGCACACGCCGTGCACCATTCCCATCCGGTGCTGCATGCCGTGCACCAGCATGCCCACGCCCACGCCCACGCCATCCCGCATCCCCATGGCCACGCCGCGCGTCCGGCCCACCACGCCATTCCGCCGCCGCCTCCACCCCCGCCGCCTGCCGCTGCACTGCCGCCGCCGGTGCCGGCCGCGCCGCCCAAGGGTAGCAGCACCGGCCTGCCGCTGCCCCGGTTCGCTTCCCTGCGCGCCGACGCGGTCAACCTGCGCAGCGGTCCCGGCACCCGCTACCCGATCCAATGGGTGTACAAGCGCCGCGACCTGCCGGTGGAGATCGAGCGCGAGTTCGACGTGTGGCGCCTGGTGCAGGATTCCGACGGCGTGAAGGGCTGGGTGCATCAGGCCACCCTGGTCGGCACCCGGTCCTTTGTGGTGCTGGCCGCGGCACCCGCCGACAAGTCGCCCGCCGGCGATGCGTCCGCGCCGCCTGCGGGCAGCCGCGCGCTCCGGTCCGAACCCCGGCCGGACGCCGCCGTGGTGGCTATCCTCAAGCCCGGCGTGGTCGGTCGCATCCGCTCCTGCGCCGCCGGGTCGGCCTGGTGCCGGGTCAGCGTGCGCACCTATTCCGGCTGGCTCCAGCGCTCCGCGTTCTGGGGCATGCTGCCGGACGAGGCCATCCTTCCGCCATGATCGCCGGGTTCCCATGGCGCTGCCGCCATTGCCACCGTGTCCCCCGGGCCATGGCGCCCGATCATTCCGGGGGGCTTTTGCCCGGGGGAACAATTCTGGCACCCTAGGAACCGCGTTCCATCGCCCGCTGCCGGTTCTGGTATGTTCAGGTTCTGGTGCGTTCAGGAGATCTGCCGTGTCCGCCTTTCCCGTTTCCTCCGTTCTTTCCCGCCGCACCAAGATCGTCGCCACCCTTGGTCCGGCCAGCAGCTCGGAGGACCGGATCGCGGCGCTGGCCGAGGCCGGCGTCGACCTGTTCCGAATCAACTTCTCCCACGGGCTGCACAGCGAGCACGGCGCCCGCATCGCCGCCATTCGCGCGGTGGAGCGCAGGCGCGGCCAGCCGATCGGCATCCTGGCCGACGTGCAGGGCCCCAAGCTGCGCGTCAGCACCTTTGCCGGCGGCCGCGCCTCGCTGATGCCCGGCCACGCCTTCACCCTGGACCTCGACTCCGCTCCCGGCGACGAGCGGCGGGTGCAGCTGCCG
>CAXSHC010000087.1:0-9494 GCA_964236745.1 uncultured Acetobacteraceae bacterium | reverse complement strand
GCCCGGCGGACGGTTCCTGCGCCCTGCCCCGCCCGTGGGGTGGCAGCACGTCTTGTCCGGGGCTGGCAGAAGCGAAACGCCGCTGCGCCTTGCGGACCGGCTACGAGAAACGGACGCTGTCCGGAAGACAGCGCCTGCAACCGCTAAGATGCACCCGTGCCAGCACCTGCGTCAAGCCGTTTCGCTGATACGCGTTGCCACGATCCGCAGCGCCTCGCGCAGCACGGCACCTGCGTCCAGGCAGTCGCTGTCGATCCACACCGCATCCACGGCTGCGCGCAGTGGCGCCGCTGCGCGCGCGGCGTCGGCGTTGTCGCGCGCTTCCAGCTCCGCCTGCACCGCGTCGATCGCGGCCGCCCGCGCAACGGGATCGGCAATGGCACCGTCATGCATCTGGCGCCAGCGCCGCTCCGCCCTGGCCCTGGTGGACGCGGTGACGAACAGCTTCACTGGGGCGTCCGGGAACACCACCGTGCCGATGTCGCGGCCATCCAGCACCGCGCCGTTCGATGCCCCAAACCGGCGCTGGAACGCCAGCAGCGCCGCGCGCACCGCCGGCTGCGCCGCCACCAGGCTGGCGGCGCGGTCCGCGTCCGGGGAACGCAGGTCGGTGCGCAGCAGGTCGGCCGGCAGCAGCGCACGCGCCTGCCCGGACGCGTCGCCGGACGGCAGCGTCCCGGCGTCGAGCATGCGCCGGCCGACAGCGCGGTAGAGCAGCCCAGTGTCGAGGTAGGGCAGGCCGAGCGCTTCGGCCAGCGCGCGCGCCAGGGTGCCCTTGCCGGCAGCCGCCGGACCATCCACCGCGATAACAAGGCGAGCGTTCACGCGCCGGTCTCGGCAGGCCCAGCGCCGAGCCGGTTCATCAGGCCGACGAAGCCCATGTCGTCCACCCGCACCGGATGGCAGGCGGCAGCCAGCCTCGTCATCACGGCGCTCATCGTCAGCCTATGGTGCATCGGGGCCTGCACCTGCTTGTCGCCGGGATCGTCCGCGTGGCCGCCGGTCGCGGGCTGGCGGCCTTGCTTCACACGCCGCTCCGCCAAGCCGCACAACCGCGGTTCTCCCGCGACGAGCGCGGCGGCGGCGGCCGGCATGGAGTGTTCGTCGATCATGTCCGAAGCCCGCTCCAACGGCAGCACCACGCCGGCGACCCTTCGACCCGCGTTTCCGCTTCCGCGAGCCCTGCGAACATCAGGGCACGGTGGCTGCTCGACGTGTCGCCGGGAACGCTGGCACTACCGGCAAGAAGCGCGTCCGGCCTGCGGAGCATAGAGGGTCGAAGCGGAACAAACGGGCTGGTTTTCATGGCTGTTCCCCTGCCGGCCGCACCGTGCGGACGTCGATCGATCGGGCCCCCGAACGGGCCGCCACCTGTTTGACAGCACGACGGCGAGGTGGCATGGGGCCCGCCCTTGCCGCGCATCGTCCTCCAGGAACAGGGTCACAATGGCCAAGCCAGAACTCGGTAACAAGCGGGTGTGCGTGTCGTGCAACACGCGCTTCTACGACCTGACCAAGGTGCCAGCGACCTGCCCGAAATGCGGAACCGAGCAGCCGCTCGATCAGCCGCGGCTGCGCCGCCCGGTTGGCAACCTGTCCGCGGAGGACCGTCGCCCGAAGAAGGCGCCGGTGGTGGATCCGGAGGACACAGACAACGAGGCGGAGCCGGCCGAGGACGAAGCGGAAACCGACGAGGTCGCGGAGGACGCGGACGACCTTGACGACGATACCGACGTCATCGGCACGGACATCGAGGTCGAGACCGACGAGAACGAGCGCTGATCAGGCAGGCCTGAAGTTCGAGGGCGCCGCGGCCTGCGGCGCCCGTTCCGGTTTGTGGAGGCGGCGCTACACGCCGGCCTTGGTGCCGCCTCGCGTCAGCGCCAGGTAGCGCTCGGTGGTCGGGACCGTCTGCGCCTGGATGAACTCGCCCATCGCCTTTTCCTCGGCCAGCGATTGCTGCAGCGGCGGCACGGACGCGGTATCGCCGACCGCTCCGGCCATCGCGATCAGGCTGGTGTAGGCCGCGATCTCGAAGTGCTCGAACGCGTAGTTGGCAAACGTGTTCTTCAGGATCTCGTCCGACGCCGGCACGTGCAGCGCCGCTGCCAGATTGCCGGTCAGCGTCATCCAACCGGCCTTGAGCGCCGACGGGCTGCTGCCATGCCGTTCCAGGATGGCCTCCAGCCGCTGCACCTGTGCTTCAGACTCCGTCACGTGCTGCTGCAGCCGCGCCTTCATCTCCGGATAATGCTCCAGCCGCTCGACCTGCCGGCGGCACAGCTCGATCGCGCTCATCTCCACCGCGTGCTGGTTGCGCAGGCCGGTATGGTAGGTTTCGTGCACCGGGTCGCCGTGTGAGTCGCCGTCCATCGGGGTATTCCTCGCGTTTGGTATGGCTCCATAACGGCAATGCCTGCGACCGGTTCGGCCACGCGCGTGGCCGCATGCGAACGCGAAACCCCGGATGCGCCGGCGTCAGGCCGGCACCACCTGGTGCTTGGTCTTCTGCAACGCCTGCATCACGGTGTCGTCAAGCTGCAGATGTCCCTGCACCAGCTCCGGCGGGGTGAGCGCCATCCACTGGTTCAGTGACACGTCGGCGTAGTACGCGCTCCGGAACATCTCCAGGTAGCGCACCGGTTCGCTGCCGGTGTTCTCGATGTAGTGGCCCATCGCGAACGGCACGAAGCCGACGTCGCCGGCGCGGTAGTCGAAGGTCCGCGCGTCGCCGGACGCGCCGAA
Source organism: uncultured Acetobacteraceae bacterium (assembly GCA_964236745.1). Taxonomy (GTDB): domain Bacteria; phylum Pseudomonadota; class Alphaproteobacteria; order Acetobacterales; family Acetobacteraceae; genus Lichenicola. The sequence continues at coordinate 6,749 of CAXSHC010000087.1, read as the reverse complement.
CACGCCCATGCGCGCCTGTCCCGAGATGTAGTACTGCCATTCGTCGGCGTTGGGATGCCAGTGCAGCTCGCGCATCCCGCCCGGCTCGATCTCCACCAGCGCGGCGGCGATGGTCTTGGCCGCCTTGAAGTTGGACGAGTCGGCGATCCGCACCGTGCCCGACCTGGTCCGCACCGGCGCCTGCGCCAGCAGGCGGAAGCTGAAGCCGTCCGGCACGGTGCCGTTGCCGGCGATCCGGTCGGAGGCCAGGGGCCCTGGAACCGGAAGCGGAAACATGTAGCGTTGTTCCGGGTCAGGCGTGTGGCCGAACTTGGCTGCGGGCACGCCGAAGTTCTTCGCCAGCACCTCCGGCGGCACGTGCTTGAACCAGTCGCTGATGAGGAAGGTGCTGTCCTCGTTGAAGCTGCCGTCGTCGAACACCAGCAGGAACTCGCAGCCGTCAGCCAAGCCCTGGATCGAGTGCGGCACGCCGGACGGGAAGTACCACAGGTCGCCCACGCCCACGTCGTCGACGAAGTTGCGGCCGTTCTGGTCGACCGCGGTGATGCGCGCGCTGCCGGCCAGCATGTACGACCACTCGGCCTGCTTGTGCCAGTGCATCTCCCGCACGCCGCCCGGGATCAAACGCATGTTGACCCCGGCGATGCTCTTGGACACGCCGAGCTCGCGCTCGGTGACCTGCCTGGTCCAGCCGCCATCGGTGCGCCGCATGTGCGCGTCGGCGAACGAGAAGCGCAGGTTGGGCAGGGTGCCGTGGTCGGTGGCGGGCGGATTCAGGATGTCCGGGTTCTCCGCGTCCCGGACCGGGTCGCGCGGACCGGGATCGTTGCTCCCCTTGCCGCCGGCATCGGGCTGCGGCAGGGGCTGCGGTTGCGGCGCTGCGGCGGCGCCCGGCGCCAGCGACAAGGCTGCGAGGCCACCCGCGGCGCCCGCACCGGCGCTCAGGATCCGTCTGCGCGACAAGGGGTCCATCATGCGATCTCCTCGAACTGGGCCGGCCGAGCCGGACCCGATCGGCAGAACGGCATCCGGCGCCCGCTGTTGCGGCAACCGGGGCACGCAACGATGCGATCCGGCCAACGTTCACGTGACCGCCAAGGAGAAACCGAACATGCAGCAGGTCACCAGGCGCGCCTTGCTGGCCGGCATGACGACGCTTCTGCTCGCCGGGTCGCAAACCCGGGCGGCGATCATCCAGGGTGGGCGGCCGTGGCATCCCTATGCGGGTGGGCCGCCGGAACCGGAGGGTGCCGGCCCCTGGCGCTTCTTCACCCCGGAGGAAGGGGCGGCGGTCGAGGCACTGGTCGACCGGCTGATCCCGCCCGAGCCGGACACGCCAGGCGGCAAGGACGCGGGCTGCGCGGTGTTCATCGACCGCCAGCTGGCCGGGCCGTACGGCAGCTCGGCCGCGCTCTACATGCGCCCGCCGTTCCGGGACGGCACCAAGGCGCAGGGCGACCAGTCGCCGCTCACTCCGGCCGCGCGCTATCGCGGAGCCCTTGCCGCCCTTAATGTCCATTGCCGCGCCGCCTTCGCCGGACAGCCTTTCGCCCGCTTGCCCGGCGCCGCGCAGGACCGGATCATCCACGGGCTGGAGGACAGCTCGCTGCAGCTGCACGAGGTCAGCGGGCGCGGCTTCTTCGAGCTGCTGATCAAGGATACCCAGCACGGCTTCTTCGCCGACCCGGTGTATGGCGGCAACCGCAACATGTGCGCATGGAAGATGATCGGCTTTCCCGGTGCCCGCTACGACTACCGGGACTGGATCGAGCGCCACAACCAGCCTTTCCCGCTGCCTCCGGTCTCGATCGGCGGCGGCCGGCCGGACTGGTCCCCACATTCCTAGGCGATCCCCATGACCAAGCGACTCCCGTCCCGAGACGTCGTCATCATCGGCCTGGGCTGGACCGGCTCCATCCTGGCCGAGCAGCTGACGGCGGAGGGGCTGGACGTGGTGGCGATCGAGCGCGGTCCCTGGCGCGACACGCCGACCGACTTCAACGTCAACACGGTGCCGGACGAGCTGCGCTACCGCATCCAGCACGAGCTGTTCCTGCGTCCGGCGCAGCAAAGCCTGACCTTCCGCAACACCATCGGCCAGGAAGCGCTGCCGGTGCGGACATGGGGCGCGTTCATGCTGCCCAACGGCGTGGGCGGCGGCGGCACGCACTGGAACGCCGAGATGTGGCGCTTCCTGCCGACCGACTTCACGCTCCGCTCGCACCTGACGCAGCGCTACGGCCCCGGCTTCCTGCCCGCCGACATGACGATCCAGGACTGGGGCATCACCTATGACGAGCTGGAGCCGTTCTACGACCGGTTCGAGTACCTGTGCGGCACCTCCGGCACCGCCGGCAACCTCCAGGGCCAGATCCTGCCGGGCGGCAACCCGTTCGAGGGGGTACGCTCGCGGCCCTACCCGCTGCCGGCGATGAAGCAGGGATATGGTCACGCGCTGTTCGCGGACGCCGCCCGCAACCTCGGCTACCATCCGTTCCCGCAGCCTTCGGGCAACCTGTCCGCGCCGTACACCAATCCGCTCGGCGTGCAGATGGGGCCGTGCAGCTATTGCGGGTTCTGCGAATGGTTCGCCTGCGCCAACTATTCCAAGGCGAGCCCGCAGACCACGATCCTGCCGACTCTGGCGCTGCGCAAGAACTTCGAGGCGCGCACGCTGTGCGAGGTCACGCGGATCAACCTCGACCGCACGGGAAAGCGTGCCACCGGCGTGACCTATGTCGACACCTCCGGTCAGGAATGGGAGCAGCCGGCCGACCTCGTGCTGCTGTGCGGCTTCCAGCTGTTCAACGTGCAGCTGCTGCTGCTGTCCGGCATCGGCACGCCCTATGATCCGGTCGCCAACACCGGACAGATCGGCCGCAACTTCACCCACCAGACCACCTCGGCGGCGATCGGGTTCTTCGACAAGGCGAAATACAACTTCAACCCGTTCATGAGTGCCGGCGCCATCGGCATGTGCATCGACGAGTTCAACGGCGACAACTTCGACCATGGCCCGCTCGGCTTCGTCGGCGGCGGCTACATGGGCCAGGTGCAGACCAACGGCCGGCCGATCGAGACCACGCCGGTGCCGCCGGGCACGCCGCTCTGGGGCCATGGCTGGAAGCAGGCGATCCGCGACAACTACCTCAGCACGATCTTCTCGGGTGCTGGCGTGCACGGCAGCTTCTACAGCTACCGCGACATCTACATCGACCTTGACCCGACCTGGAAGGACCGGTTCGAGCGTCCGCTGCCGCGCATCACCATCGACCTCAAGCCGAACGAGCTGAAGATGAGCGCCTATCTCACCGACAAGTATGCTGAGATCATCCGGGCGATGGGAGCGAAGCAGGTGGTGTCGCAGCCGCGCAAGGGCCCCTACAAGATCAACGCCTACCAGACCTCGCACCTGTGCGGCGGCGCGATCATGGGCACCGACCCGCGCAGCAGCGCCCTGAACAAGTACCTGCAAAGCTGGGACGTGCCGAACCTGTTCGTGATGGGTGCCACCGCCTTCCCGCAGAACGCCGGCTACAACCCGACCACCACCATCGGCGCCCTCACCTACTGGGCGGCGCACGCGATCCGCTCGACCTACCTGAAGAACCCGGGACCTCTGGTCCAGGCCTGAGACGATGAAGCTCCCGCTCGCCCTGCTCGCCCTGTCCATGTCGACCGGCCTGGCCCGGGCGGCGCCGGACGCGCAGGATTTCGAGACCATCGCCCGGGGTCGCACCCTCACGGTGGCGGCGGATTGCCAGGCCTGCCACACCGCACCCGGCGGCAAGCCCTTCGCCGGCGGACGGCCGATCGAGACCCCGTTTGGCACCATCCTGTCCTCCAACATCACGCCCGACCCGGATACCGGGATCGGCGCCTGGAGCGACCACGACTTCGTGGCCACGCTGCAGAAGGGGCGCGGCCGCAACGGCCAGCACATCTACCCGGCGATGCCCTACACCTACACCGCGCGCGCCACGCGAGAGGACGATCTGGCGATCCGCGCCTATCTCGCCACGCTGCCGCCGGTGCGCAACGCGGTGAACAACAACACCCTGCCGTTCCCGTTCAACATCCGCGCCACGCTGGGGATCTGGGACAGGCTGTTCTTCCGCAAAGGCACGTTCCGCCCGGTGCCGGCGAAGTCGGTCGAATGGAACCGCGGCGCCTATCTGGTGACCGGGCTCGAGCACTGCGGCATGTGCCATACGCCGAAGAACCTGCTCGGCGGCGACCACACCGGGCGCGCGTTGCAGGGCTACGCGCTGCAGGGCTGGTTCGCCCCGAACATCACCAACGACAAGCGGCGCGGCCTCGGCTCCTGGTCGGTGGACGACGTGGTCGCCTACCTGCGCACCGGCCATAATCGCTTCGCCGCCGCCGCCGGCCCGATGGCGGAGGAGGTGTGGGTGTCGAGCCAGAACGACGACCCGGCCGACCTGCATGCGATCGCGGTGTACCTGAAGGACCAGCCGGGGCAGGACGTATCCATCGCGTCGCTCGACCCGCACCGGCCGGACATGATGGCGGGCGCCGCGATCTACGCTGACCGCTGTTCCGCCTGCCACACGCCGAGCGGCGCCGGCGTGGCGGGGCTGTTCCCGCGCCTCGCCGGCGGCCCGTCCACGCAGTCGGTCGATCCGGCCTCGATCGTCCGCGTGATCCTGCGCGGCGCGCGCAGCGTGTCGACGCAGGCCGCACCGACCGGCCCCGGCATGCCCTCGTTCGCGGCAACCCTGGACGACGCGCAGGTGGCGGCGGTCGCGACCTATGTCCGCAACGCCTGGGGCAACGCGGCCCCCGTTGTCACGGCCGGACGCGTCGCGGCCGACCGGGCAAGCCTGGCCAAGCGGCCGACCGACTGACAAGCGTCCGGAACCGTCGCCGCGGCCGACGCGCTGCTGTGGCGACGCACCACAACCCGAGCCCACAAAGGAACACGAGCATGGCCGAAGGATCCTACGTCATCATCGCGGAGTTCGAGGTGCGGGCGGAACACAAGGACGAGTTCCTGGACCTGTGCCGCTACGACAGCACCTGCTCCGTGCGCGACGAGCCGGGATGCCGGCAGTTCGACGCGTTGACCATCGACGACGCGCCGGAAGCGGTGGTGCTGTACGAGGTGTACGACGACAAGGCGGCGTTCGACGCGCATTTGGCGACGCCGCACTACGCCACCTTTGCGAGCGGGGTGAAGCGGCTGGAGGTCACGCAGAAGCAGGTCCGGTTCCTGGCACGCAGGTCGGGTTGACTGGCAGGTGGAAAGCCTGGCGGTCCGGCCGACGGACCGTAATTTTGTCCGTGTTCCTATGGCCCCTCGTGGCCGGTGACGGGCGTGCCGGGCAGCCGCGCGATCCGGCGACGCAGGCCGACCCGCCGCGCGTCCTGCTGGTGCTTGCTGCTCGGGACGACGCGCGGGCGGCGGAGCAGGCGCGCCTGCTCGCGGCGGATCGCCCCGGTGCCACGGAGCGGGACTTGGTGCTGGTCGCGCCGGCCTTCCCGGACCAGGAGCACCTGCGCCGGCGTTACGACGTGGCACCCGGCAAGTTCGCGGTGCTGCTGATCGGCAGGGATGGCAGCGTCAAGCTGCGTAGTGCCTGGCCGGTGGCGGTCCATACGCTGTTCGACACCATCGATGCGATGCCGATGCGGCAGGCGGAAATGCGGCACCGGGCCGGGTAGCCTCACCCGTTGCCGTAGGCGGCCACCACCGCATTCTTGGCCGCCTCGCCGATCGTGGGATGGATCACCACGGAATCGATCATGGTTCGTGCGGTGGCGCCGGCGTTCATCAGGGCAATGAAGCTTTGCACCACCTCCGAGCCGTTGTGGCACAGGCAGGCCGCCCCCAGCAGGAGGTCGGTGTCGGCGTCGATCACCACCTTGATGAAGCCTGCGGTTTGTCCCACCTCGTGCGCCTTGCCGCTGGTGGTCATGTCCTTGCGGCCGATCCGGACCGCGTGGCCCGCCTTGCGCGCCTCGGCTTCCGTCATGCCGACGCGGCCCAGTTCCGGGTCGAGGAACATCGCGTATGGCACCACCCGTTCCGTAGTGCGGGTGCGGTCGCCGGCGATCTGGTCCTGCAGCACGGCGAAGTCGGCATAGGCGGTGTGGGTGAAGGCCGGGCCGCCGCGTATGTCGCCCGCCGCCCAGATGCCGGGCACGGTGCTCGACAGCCTTTCATCCACGACGATCGCGCCGTGCCCGATGGTTTCCACCCCGACCGTGTCGAGGCCAAGATCGTCCGTGTTCGGCTGCCGTCCGGTGGCGACGAACAGGTGGGTGCCGTCGACGGGGCCGGCCTGCGTGTGCACGCGCACCACCTGCCCGGTCCGCTCGACCCGCTCGATACGTGCACCCAGGCGCATGTCGAGCCCTTCAGCCGCCAGGAAGCCGCGTATCGCTTCCGACACCTCCGGGTCCTCGCGCCCGACCAGGCGGTCGCCGTCCTGCAGCACCACCACCTCCGCGCCCAGCCGGGCGAAGGCCTGGCCGAACTCCAGCGCCAGGTAGCTGCCGCCGATCATGACGACGCGCCCGGGCAGCACGTCGCGGTGGATCCAGTTTTCGGCGGTGATGACCGGCACGTCGTCGAGGCCATCTATGTCCGGAATATGCGAGCGGGTGCCGGTGTCGAGCACGACGTTGCGCGCGCGCAGCGCCTCGTCGCCGGCGTTGATGCGGAACCGGCCCTCGGCGGCGCCGTCCAGCCGGGCGTGGGTACGGATCAGGGTCGGGCCGGCTTG
>CAXSHC010000086.1:0-9516 GCA_964236745.1 uncultured Acetobacteraceae bacterium | reverse complement strand
GCTGGCGAAGATGACCGTCGCCGACGAGATCGCGCCCGTGCAGGGCAACGGCAGCGCTCAGCCCTACGTGTTCATCACCGCCGCCAACCCCAAGCTGTGCATCCCGGCGCTCGGCTACGAGGACGGCCCGGCCGGCGTCGCGGATGGGCTCACCAACGTGACCCAGTTCCCCGCCAGCATCGCCGTCGCCGCGACCTTCTCCAGGAACGACGCGCTGCTCTACGGCATCACGCTTGGCGCGGAACAGGCTGCCAAGGGCTCCGCCTCCGACCTCGGCCCGACCATCAACATCGACCGCGACCCGCGCTGGGGCCGCACCTTTGAAAGCCTGTCGGAAGACCCGGGACTCACCGCCGGCATCGGTGCTGCCGAGATCAAGGGCATCCAGAGCCAGCGCGTCATGGCGCAGGTCAAGCATCTCGACGCCTACAACCAGGAAACCAACCGCAACACGCAGGCGGACGACGTCATCGCTTCCGAGCGTACCCTGCACGAGATCTACCAGCCGGGCTTCCGCGCCGCGATCGAGAACGCCGGCTCGGCCACGCTGATGTGCGCCTACTCGTCGGTCAACGGCTTCTATTCCTGCCAGAGCCGCTCGCTCCTGACCGGCTTCCTGCGCAACGAGCTCAACTTCAAGGGGCTCGTCATGTCGGACTACGGCGCGGTCCACGACGTCAGCGCCGCCACCGCCGGCACCGATTCCGAGCAGCCGGAGAACACCTATTTCGGCGCGCCGCTGCAGGCCGCCGTGCAGAACGGCAGCATCCCCCGTGCGGTGCTCAATTCCCAGGTCGAGCCGATCCTGTACGAGATGTTCCGCTTCGGCTTCTTCAACGATCCGCCGTCGGGCACCACCTCGGCCGTCGCGACGTCGCCCGATCACATCGCCACCAGCAACACGCTGGCGGAGGAAGGCAGCGTTCTGTTGAAGAACAAGGGCAGCCTGCTGCCGTTGAACGCCAGCGCCGGCATCGCCGTCATCGGTCCGGCCGCCTCGGCACAGGTGACCACCAGCGGCGGCGGCAGTGCCCATGTCATCCCGGGCACGGTCGTTTCGCCGCTCGAGGGCATACAGAACGCATCCAGCGGCAGCGTCACCTACAGCCAGGGCCTGCCGACCGACGCGGAGCTTACCGCGATCCCGTCCAGCGCCCTGTCCACGCCCTATGCTCCTACCAACTACGGCGGCTCCTACAGTGCCACGCTGACCGCGCCTGAAACCGGCACCTACATCCTCGCCTTCAGCAACCCCGGCAGCTACAACGTCGCCTCGCTGACCATCAACGGCACGTCGATCATCAACAACCCCGGCACACCGCCGATCGCTGAATACTCGGCAGCGATCCAACTCACCGCCGGCCAAACCTACAGCCTGACGCTTGGCGGCGCCGGTCCGACCAGCAATCTCGTCTGGGCGACGCCGTCCACACTTCAAACCTATCTCGCCCCTGCGGTCGCCGCCGCCCGGGCAGCCAAGACGGCCATCGTGGTGGTTGCCGACAACACCGAGTCGGAAGCGGCCGACCGCCCGAACCTGGCACTGCCCTCGGCGCAGGACGCGCTGATCCAGGCCGTCGCCGCCGCCAATCCGCACACCGTGGTCGTGGTGCAGGCGGGTGCTCCGATCACCATGCCCTGGCTGAGCAGCGTCAGCGCCGTGCTCGATACCTGGTACTCGGGCCAGACTGCCGGCACGGCACTTGCCGACCTGCTCTACGGCAAGACCAATCCCGGCGGCCACCTGCCGATCACCTTCCCGACCAGCCTCGCCGCGATCCCGACCGCGTCGGTCGCTCAGTTCCCGGGGCAGAACAACACCGTCGAATATTCGGAAGGCCTGCTGGTCGGCTACCGCTGGTACGACCAGAACAACGTCAAGCCGCTGTTCCCGTTCGGCTTCGGGCTGTCCTACACGACCTTCAAGTACAGCGACCTGCAGATCGAGAACGCGTCCGTCGACGGCGTGACGCCGGTGCATGTAAGCGCCACCGTCACCAACACCGGCAAGGTCGCCGGCAGCGACGCGGCACAGCTCTACCTCGGCTATCCTTCCGCCGCCGGCGAGCCGCCGCGCAAGCTGGTCGATTTCCGCCGCGTTACCCTGGCACCCGGCGAGTCGAAGCGGCTCAACTTCACCATCCGCCCGAGCGACGAATGGTGGTGGAACAACAACGGTTGGGACGAGACCACCGGCCAATACAAGGTCTGGGTCGGTGACAGCTCGGCCCTTGCCAACCTTACTGCCACCGGAAGTTATGCGATGGACGGGGGCATTGGCCATCGCCAGGTTACCATTTCTGCGCCGCGCAGCTTCACAGCAGGCACGTCCGGCACCGCGGTCGTCACCCTCAGCGCCGGCGGCAGCCAGACGCTGGCCGACGTCAACCTGACGCTTGCCCTTCCCGGCGGGTGGAAGGTGCAGCCGACGACCAGCACCGAGTTCAGCAACGTGTTGCCGGGCCAGACGCTCAGCGCCGCGTTCCAGCTGACCCCGCCTGCGAATGCGGTCACGCGCAACGTCACGCTGTTCGGCACGGCCGACTTCGCGCCAAGCACCTGCACCCAGGTGAGCGACGCGCAAACGGCGAGCCCGGTACGACTGGCACAGGACGCGGCGACCGATCGCACATCGTGCAACCCGGCAGTTCGCCACGGAGGCTTGCAGGCCCGCCTGCTGAAGTAGCGGCTTGGGCGGCGTCTTCGGGACGCCGCCCGGCAGTGCGGAAAAACCCCGTCGCAATCAGCGGCGGGGTTTCTTTTTTTCGATGAACTCCCAGACCAGGACTGAAGAACTGGTCCGGCGTCCGGTCCGGATTCCCGTCTTCCGTTCCGCCTCGTCAGAGCAGCTTGTCGAGGGTGATCGGCAGCTCCCGCACCCGTCGGCCGGTGGCGTTGTGGATCGCGTTCGCCACCGCAGCACCCACCCCCGTGATGCCAATCTCGCCGATGCCGTGGGCGCCGAGCGGGCTGTGCGGGTCGGGGATGTCGGTCCAGATCACGTCGATCTCCGGCACGTCGAGATGCACCGGCACGTGGTACTCGGCAAGTGACGGGTTCATGATGCGCCCGGTGCGCTCGTCGAACTCGGTCTCCTCCATCAGCGCCAGCCCCAGCCCCATGATGATGCCGCCGCGGAACTGGCTGCGCGCGGTCTGCGGGTTGAGGATGCGTCCGCAGTCGAACGAGCCCAGGAACCGCGTGACACGCACCTCGCCGGTCACCGCACTCACCCGCACCTCGCAGAACTGCGCGCCATAGGAGTGCATGGAGTACTTCATCACCTCCATCGGCATCGGCGCCTTCGCGTCCGCCACCACCTCCTGCCGCCCGGCACGAGACAGGATGGACGCGTAGGTCTCGCTGCGTCCGGTGTCCTCCTTGTGGTGAAGCCCGCCGTCGCGCGCTTCCACCTCGCCCGCCTTCAGCCCGCCCAGGGCGGAATCGTTGCCGGCGAGCTTGAGCAGCTGCGCGACCAGCACCTCGTGGGCGGCGAGAAGGGCGGCCGCGATCGACACCGTCTGCGACGAGCCGCCGGCGATGGTGCCGGGAGGCAGGTCGGTATCGCCGTACTCGAACCTGACGCGCTCCAGGGGCAGGCCCAGCCGGTCCGCCGCGTGCTGCGCCTGGGCCGTCGCCGTGCCCATGCCCATCTCGTGGCTGCCCATCTGCACTACGGCACCCTCCGCGGTCAGGCGGATCCGCGCGGCCCCTCCGGGCATGCGGTAGTACGGGTAGGTGGCGGTGGCGACCCCCATGCCGATCAGCCACTCGCCTTCCCGGTGCTGCCGCGGCGCCGGGTTGCGCTGCGCCCAGCCGAACCGTTCCGCCCCCTTGGCATAGGCGTCCAGCAGGTGACGCGAGGAGAACGCCATGCCCGAGGTCGGATCCTTGTCCGGCTCCATGCGCCGGCGCAGCTCGATCGGGTCGAGCGCCATCGCCTCCGCCAGCTCGTCCAGCGTGGTTTCCAGCGCGAACGTGCCCACGGATTCCCCCGGTGCCCGCATGAAGGTGTTGGCCAGCATATGGATGTCGGCCACCTTCTGGTCGAGCAGGAACGATCCCGATGCGTACAGGTGCCTTGCCGGAAAGGTGAACTGTTCCGGGCAGTTGTTGTGCGGCGTCATCGCCACCACGCCGGTGTGGATCAGCGCCGCGAGCGTGCCGTCGGCGTTGGCGCCCAGCGCCACGCGCTGCTCGGTGGTGGTGCGCCCGCCGGCGATCCGGAACACGCCTTCGCGCGACAGCGCGATGCGCACCGGCCGCTTGGCCAGCCTGGCCGCCGCGATCGCCAGGATCTGGTGGCTCCACAGCCCCTTGCCGCCAAACCCGCCGCCCACGAACGGCGACAGGATGCGTATGTTCTCCTCCTTGATCCCGAAGATGCCGGCCAGCGTCCACTGCGTCGCGTGCAGCATCTGGCTGGCGTCGTGCACCACCAGCTTGTCATCGTCCCACACCACCGTGGCTGCGTGCGGCTCGATGGCGCTGTGGCTGTGACGCGGGGTGCGATAGGTGCGGTCGACCCGGTACGGTGCGGCGGCCAGCGCCGCCTCGGCGTCGCCGATCGCGATCCGGGCCGGCTCGCCCAGCACCGATTGCGGGGCGTATGCGTGAGTCTTGGCCTGGTCGAACGACAGGCTCGCCGGCGCTGCCTCGTACGACACGCGCACCAGCGTGGCGGCGTGGTCCGCCTGCTCCTGCGTGTTCGCCAGCACCAGCGCCACCGGCTCGCCGTTCCAGTGGATGGACGGGTCCTGCATGATCGGCAGGTCGCTGGCACCCGCCGCGCGCGGGTTGGTCATGAAGATGGCGGGCGGCGCCATGCGCGGCGCGTTCTCGTGCGTCATCACCAGCACCACGCCCGGTGCTGCAACGGCCTCGGCGGTGTCGAGCGTGGCGATCCGGCCATGCGCGATCGTGCTGTGGACCAGCGCCGCATAAGCCAGCCCGTCCACCGGCACCTCGGCGGCGAAGCGCGCCGTCCCGCCGACCTTGAGCGGCCCGTCGATGCGCGGCACCGAGCGGCCGAGCGCGCCGTGCTTGGTGGCCAGCGGGTCGACCGGCGCGTCCGGCGTCAGCCGCACCATCGCCCCGGTGACCGCACCCGTCACCGCCTGCTTGACCGTATCCACGATGCTCATGTCGGGTTTTCTCCGGCCAGGCCACCCAGAGTGGCCGTGATCAGGCGTCGGGCGAGGTCGATCTTGAACGCGTTGTGCGCGAGGCCGACCGCATCGGCGAGCTCGGCCTCGGCGGCGGCGCGGAAGCTGTCCTCGTTGGCCGGCCTGCCGCGCAGCGCCGCTTCCGCGATAAAGGCGCGCCACGGCTTGTGCGCCACGCCGCCCAGCGCCAGCCGCACGTCGCGCACCGTCCCGTCCGGACCCACGTCCAGCGCCGCCGCCACCGACACCAGGGCAAACGCGTAGCTCGCCCTGTCGCGCACCTTGCGATAAGTCGACCCCGACGCGAACGGCAGTGCCGGCAGTTCCACCGCCGTGATCAGCTCGTCCGGCCCGAGCTCGGTGTCCACATGCGCCCGCCCGCCGGGCAGGCGGTGCAGGTCCACCAGCCGCACCGTGCGCGGCCCGCCATGCCCCTGGAGGTGCACGACCGCGTCGAGCGCCGCCAGCGCAACGCACATGTCGGATGGGTGCGTGGCGACGCAGGCCGGCGACGCGCCCAGGATGGCGTGGATGCGGTTGAAGCCGTCGATGGCGTCGCAGCCGGCGCCGGGCGCGCGCTTGTTGCAGCGCGACGCGTTGTCATAGAAATAGGTGCAGCGGGTGCGCTGCAGGATGTTGCCGCCGATCGTCGCCATGTTGCGTATCTGCCCGCTGGCGCCGGCGAGGATCGCGCGCGATAGCGCCGGGAACCGCGTGCGCACGGCGAGGTCGGCTGCGACCGCAGTGTTGCTGGCACCGGCGCCGATCAGGATGCTGCCGTCGTTTCGCGCCTCGACCGTGGCGGGCAGCGCGGTCACGTCGACCAGGGCGTCCGGCTGTTCCACCGTTTCGCGCATCAGGTCGACGAGGTTGGTGCCGCCGCCGAGATAGCGGGTCCTGGCGGACGCGCCCGCAAGCCGGAGCGCTGCTGCCGCATCCTCGGCCCTGGCGTAGCTGAACTCCCTCATTCCGCCGCCTCCGTCACCAGCACCTGCCTGATCGCATCGACGATGCCGTTATAGGCGCCGCACCGGCACAGGTTGCCGCTCATGCGCTCGCGCAGCTCGTCGTGGTCCAGGACGACGTGTTCCGCCGACAGGTCGACGGTGACCACGCTCGGCACGCCGCGTTCCGCTTCCGCCGCCATGCCGATGGCCGAGCAGAGCTGGCCCGGCGTGCAATAGCCGCACTGGAACCCGTCATGCTCGATGAAGGCCTGCTGCAGGGGATGCAGCCCGTCCTCCCCGGCGAGGCCTTCCACGGTGGTGATGGCGCGACCCTGGTATTGCACCGCCAGCGCCAGGCAGCTGTTGATCCTGTTGCCGTCGACCAGCACCGTGCAGGCGCCGCAGGCGCCCTGGTTGCACCCCTTCTTGGTTCCGGGAAGATGAAGGTGCTCCCGAAGCAGGTCGAGCAGCGAGGTGCGTATATCGACAAACGCCTCGACCGCTTCTCCGTTGATGGTAAAATGCATGCCGAATTCCTGATCGAACCGTTGCTCAGTAAGCCTGCAACAAGCCCGAAGCGGTTGCAACGTCGGACAGCACGGCGCTCCGGCACGCACCGGAATCACGAAGGCCAGAACAGCATCGTGCCGCACCGGCGCGGCTTGTTCGTGATCCCGTCACGTGCTGTTCCAGGCAGGCAGGCAGGCAGGCAGGCGACGCGCCGCCGCTACGACCCGGCCCGCTCCGTATCCACCGCCGCTGCGAACATCCTGTTCCAGGTCGGCGAGATCACCACCTCGTTGAGGCACACATGCGGCGGCAGCGACGCCACGTAGCGGATCAGGTCGCCCAGGTCGGCCGGCTGCAGCATGCGCGCGCGTTGCTCCGCGGTCACCTTGACCAGCCGTTGATCGAGGATCGGCGTCGCCACCTCTGCCGGGCAGATCACGCACGACCTGATCCCGTTGATGCATTCTTCCGCGTTCAAAAGCTGGCTCATCACCAGCACCCCGTGCTTGGCCGCCGAATACGCCGCACCCGACACCGGCGCCGGATGACGCCCGGCCCAGCTTGCGGTGTGGATCAGCACCCCGCCCCCCTGCGCCCGCATCGCCGGCAGCACCGCGGTCACGCAATAGAACGCCGCCGACAGGTTGGTGCCGATCACCTGGTCCACTCCCTCCGGGGTGAGCGACGACCATGCCCGTTCGGGGATGTTGCAGCCGGCGTTGTTCACCAGCACGTCGATCCGCCCGAACGTGTCCACGACCGAGCGCGCGATCTCGCCGACCCGCGCTGCCTGCGTGACGTCGCCCGCCTGCACGTGCGCGATCCCGCCCGCCTCGCGTATGCCGGCAGCGACCTGCCGGAGCGCGTCCTCCCGCCGTCCGGTCAGGACCACCGCGTATCCGTCAGCGGCCAGTGCCCGCGCGCCGGCTTCCCCGATGCCGCTTCCGGCACCGGTCACCCAGGCGATCCTGTCCTGTTGTGGCTCCGTCAACGATTTTCTCCTTGCTGCCCGGCGCGTTTCGATCGCCAGGCCAATGTCGGCCCGCCGTCGATGACGATGCAGGGCTCGGACGATGCCGGGCTGGTGGATGTCGGGATACGCCGCCCCGGCGGACACTGACGAACGGAGCGCTGCAATGGCATGCCGTTGCAGCGCGCGACACCCCGATCGGAAGCCGTGGTCATGCGGTCGACCAGCCCGCTCGACCCTGCCCCGGGAACCCGTCGTCTCCGGTGGCGGTCGCAGGCACCTGCCGCTCCAGGAACCGGGCACGACGGAAGCACGGGCATCACTGCCGCACAATGAACCGGTGCAGCGCCGGAAGGTGCCAACCGGAACAAGCGTCGCGCGGAACGACTGTCCCGCCCGCACGCCGGCACGGTGACGCCGACCGGCATGGTCACAGCATCGATCCTCCGCTCGGGGCAGGGCCACGACGCATGAGGTCAGGGTCCGAAGGTCCGCCGGAAGCCGAAAGGCCTAACCCCGCCTAGACCAACAACGGCAAGCTTAGTGGCCGTGGCCACCACCACCGCCATGACCGCCGCCACCACCATGGCCACCACCACCTCCGCCATGAAAGCCACCACCGCCGCCATGGAAACCGCCACCACCACCGTGGAAGCCGCCGCGCGCCCCGCCCGGGATCCCCGGCACCGGACGGCCCCCGCCACCATGGCCGTGATCGAAGCCGCCAAACCGGCCTCCGCCGCCATGGTCGTGATCGAAGCCGCCGAACCGGCCCCCGCCGCCTCGATAAGGGCCAACGAAGTAGCCGTTGCCGAAACCGCGATCGAAGCCGTCATAGCCACCGGTGTCGTAGTAGCCACCTCCGTAGCCACCACCCCCGTAGCCGTAATCGCCGCCGTCCACCGCGCAGCCGGCCAGCGGGGCCGAGGCCAGCAGGCCAAAGGCCAGAACAAGTGGAATACCTGCGGATCGCGCGGTCATTGTGCGTTTCCCGTTGCGTCGGCGGACCATTCGAGCAGGCCGAACAAGGCACCGCCCGGATCGGCGACCAGGGCGATCTTGCCGCCATGCCGATCGGGGTGCGGCGGCAGCACCACGTGGCCCCCCAAGGCGGTGACCCGGGCCACGGTCGCGGCGGCATCGTCGACGCGCACGTAGCTGACCCAGCGCGACCGCGGGCTGGTCCAGCCAGCGGGGAACGGGTTGACGCTGGCCCGTGCATAGCCGTCGGAAGCGAGGATCAGGTGCCGGGCGTCGCTCGCGTCCGGGAGGTCGAACACCGCGTCGCCGAACACCGTGCCGTAGAACGCGGCCGCGGTCTGCGGATCGGTGGTGACCAGCGAGCTCCAGATCCAGTCGCCAGGATCGGCCAGCACATCGGGCGGATCGCCGCTCTCCGAGGCCAGCATGGCGAACACGGCACCCTGCGGATCGGTGAGCACCGCGGCCTGCCCAAGATGGGCGAGACTTTGCGACCTGAGCAGCAGCTTGGCACCGTTCTGAACCGCCAGCGCTTCCGCCTTTTCCATGTCGGCGGTAGCGATGAACGACACCCAGGATGGATGCCTGCCCGGACGGAGCGGCCGCTGCAGGATGCCGGCGACGGTCTGCCCGTTCAACGAGGCCTGCCCGAAAAAGCCTGCTTCCGTGGTGATGTTCTGGAACGACCAGCCGAACAGCGACTCGTAGAACCGTTCCGCAGCGACCAGGTCCGGCGTCACCAGCTCGGCGAACACCAGCTTGCCTGCGTGATGCTGGCCGCTCGCCGGCGCCACCAGGGGCGGCAGGTCGGTCGACGCGGCCCGGGCCGGAACAACGCCGCCGATCACGCTGCCCAGCAGAAGCGCCAGGACCTGCCGCATCCTGCGCGGCCGGCGATCGCCGGTCCGGTCGGGATCGGGTGCGGACGGATGGAGCATGATGG
>CAXSHC010000085.1:2943-9529 GCA_964236745.1 uncultured Acetobacteraceae bacterium | reverse complement strand
GCCTGTTCGACCGGATGCCTGGACTGGCGCGCGTGCTGGTGATGGAGAAACGCTCTCACGACCGGCACTGGCTGTCGTTGTGGCGTGCCTGCGTCGGCACGCGCTGGGACCTGGCGGTCGACCTGCGCGGCTCCGCCGTCACCCTGCTGCTCCGGGCCCGCCGGCGTGCGATCATGCGTGGCGGCCGCCGTCCCGGACACCGCATCGCCCACCTGGGCGGCGTGCTCGGGCTCCAGCCGCCGCCGACCCCGGTGACCTGGACCGCGCCCGCCGACGAGCGGCGCGCCGACGCCCTGCTGCCGACCGGCCAAACCCTGCTGGGCCTCGGCCCGACCGCGAACTGGACCGGCAAGATCTGGCCGCCCGACCGGTTCGCCGCCTTGTTCGACCGCCTGCGCGAGGCCGTGCCGGACGCCGTGCCGGTGGTGTTCGCGGGCCCGGGTGCGGCCGAGCACGCCCTGGCCCAGGCCCTGGTCGACCGGCTTCCGGGCGCCGTCGACCTGCGCGGCCAGCTGTCACTTCCCGAGGTGTCGGCCTGCCTGCGCCGCTGCGCCCTGTATGTCGGCAACGACTCCGGCCTGATGCACCTGTCCGCCGCCACCGGCACCGCCACGCTCGGGCTGTTCGGTCCCAGCCGCGCGTCCGAATACGCCCCCGTGGGCCGGCGCGCCGGCTTCGTCGCCGCACCCGGCCCGGAAGGCCGGGCGCCGATCGCCGGGCTCGGCGTCGAACCCGTGGCGGAGGCGGCGCTGGCATTGCTGGCGCGGGATCCCGCCCCATGAGGGTGGCGCAGGTGATGGCCGGCGCCGCGGCCGGCGGCGCCGAGCTGTTCTTTGAGCGCCTGTCCGTGGCCCTGGCCGCGGACGGCACCACCGTGCTGCCGGTGATCCGCCGCGATCCCGCCCGCGCTGCCCGGCTCCGCGCAGGCGGCCTCCACCCGACCGAACTGCGCTTCGGCGGCCGGCTCGACTTTCTCACCGGACCACGCGTCGGCGCGGCGCTGCGGCGCTTCCGGCCGCGTGTGGCGGTGGCCTGGATGAACCGCGCCGGCCGCCTGACGCCCCCGGGCGACTGGGTGCTGGCCGGCCGGCTGGGCGGGTACTACGACCTGTCGAACTACCGGCGCTGCGACCACCTGATCGGCAACACAAGCGGCATCACCAACTGGATCGTAGAGCAGGGCTGGCCGCCATCCCGCGTGCACCACCTGCCGAACTTCGCCGCCGAGCTGTCCGGCGCCCCGCCCCGCCGCCCGGGCGGTGTGCCCGCCGACGTGCAGATGCTGCTGGCGCTGGGCCGGTTGCACCGCAACAAGGCGTTCGACGTGCTGATCCGGGCGATGCGCCACGTCGAGCGGGCGCACCTGGTGATCGCGGGCGAGGGCCCGGAACGGGCGGCGCTGGAGTCGCTCGTCCGCGCCGAAGGGCTCCTCGGCCGCGTGCACATGCCCGGCTGGGTCGACCATACCGGTGCCCTGATCGCCGCCTGCGACGCGCTGGTCTGCCCGTCGCGCCACGAGCCGCTCGGCAACGTGGTGATTGAAGGCTTCTCCGCCGCCCGCCCGGTGGTGGCGGCGCGCGCGCAGGGGCCGGTGGAGTTAATACGGGACAAGGTCGACGGGCTGCTGGTGCCGCTGGAGGACGCGCGCTCGTTGGGCGAGGCACTGTCCACGCTGCTGGCGGACGCCGCCCTGGCAGCCCGGCTGGCCGCCGCCGGACGATCCCGCTACGAGGCCGAGTTCGCCGCAGGCCCCGTCCTCGGCCGCTGGCAGGCATTCCTGCGAACCGTGGAGAAGTCCTGATGTGCGGCATCGCCGGGTTCGCGTTCGCATCCTCCGCAACGGAGGCCGGCAGCCAGATGGGCAGCCAGATGGGCAGCCAAACGGGGAGCTTCGACGCCACCAGCCTGACCGCGCTGGTGCGCGCGCTGGCGCATCGCGGGCCGGACGGCGCCGGGCACAGCATGGTCGGCCGGGTGGCGCTGGTGCACACCAGGCTGGCGATCATCGACCTCGGCGGCGGCGACCAGCCCTTGTTCGCAGGCCCCGCGGCACTGATCGCCAACGGCGAGATCTACAACGACCTCCAGCTGCGCCAGGCCATGCCCGAGGTGCGCTTTTCCACCAACAGCGACTGCGAGCCGCCGCTGCACCTGTGGCTGCGCGACGGCGCGCGCTACGTCGACGCCCTGCGCGGGATGTACGCCATCGCCATCCACGAGCGCGGCACCCACAACCTCGTGCTGTCCCGCGACCCGTTCGGGATCAAGCCGCTCTACGTCGCCGAGCTGGAACACGGCATCGCCTTCGCGTCCGAGCCGCAGGCGCTTCTGGCCTCGGGCTTCGCCCGGCGCGGCCTGCGCACGGATGTGCGTGACGAGCTGCTCCAGCTCCAGTTCACCACCGGGCGCGACACCATCTTTCCCGGCATCACCCGCCTGCTGCCCGGCGAAACGCTGCGCATTGCCAACGGCCGGGTGATCGACCGCAGCCGCATCGCCGCCCTGCCCGAAGGCCCGGTCGAGCAGAGCGGGGAGGGCGACGCGCGGAAGCGGCTCGACCGCGCGCTGGAGGAAAGCGTGGCACTGCACCAGCGCTCCGACGTGCCGTACGGCATGTTCCTGTCCGGCGGCATCGACAGCGCCGTCGTGCTGCGGATGATGGCGCGCCTTGGCACCAACCGCGTGCAGGCCTTCACCGCCGCCTTCGACGTGCCGGACGCCGCCGACGAAAGCGAGCAGGCGGCGCGGCTGGCCGGTGCCGCAGGCGCGCATCACGAGGTGCTGCGCATCGACGAGGCCACCGTGTGGCGCCACCTGCCGGAGATCGTGGCCGCCATGGACGACCCGGTCGCCGACTACGCCATCATCCCGACCTGGCTGCTGGCCAGGCGCGCGCGACGCGACGTGAAGGTGATCCTGAGCGGCGAGGGCGGCGACGAGCTGTTCGCCGGCTACGGGCGCTACCGCAGCGCCATGCGGCCCTGGTGGATGGGCGGCCGGCCGATGCGCCGTCGCGGCACCTTCGACGGGCTCGGCGTGCTGCGGCCCGTCAACCGCGCCCGCGACTGGCGGCGCGGGATCGCCGCCACCGAGCTCGGCACCGTGGGCGGCCGTTCGCGGCTGGCCGAGGCGCAGGCCTCCGACATCGCCGAATGGCTGCCGCACGACCTGCTGCTCAAGCTCGACCGCTGCCTGATGGCGCACGGCATCGAGGGCCGCACCCCGCTGCTCGACCCGGCGGTGGCGGCGGCATCGTTCCGCCTGCCCGACGGGCTCAAGGTGCGCAACAACCGCGGCAAGTGGCTGCTCCGCCGTTGGCTGGAGCGCGAGATGCCCGAAGCGCAGCCCTTCGCGCCCAAGCAGGGCTTCACCGTGCCGGTCGGCGCGTGGATCGCCGCGCAGGGCGAACGCGTATCGGCCCTGTTCCGCAACGCCGCCGGCCGACGGGAACAGCACGCTGCCTGGACCCTGTTGTTCTATGCGCTGTGGCACCGCGCCCATGTGCAGGCGCGGCTGCCGGCGGGCGACGTGTTCGAGACCCTCAGCTCCTGATGCCGGCCAGGACGTTCCGTCTGCACCGCATGGCGCGCGCCATGCCATGGGCTCGCTCGATCTTTCTCGATCGGGACGCCCCGAGGGACTTGTAGGCTCCAGATTGGCCAGGACCGAGATCAGGCAGGTTTCCGGACTCCAGATCGCCGGGAAACGCCTTGGCCGTTTCCGACAAGTCCACGTTGTCTGCCATCTTCACGGTGGCGGAAAGGCTCCTCGATATGGCGAAAGTCGTGCCGCCAAACCCGGTCGTGACAATGCCGGTGGTTCGCGAGAAGCCAAGGGATTTGCTGTTGGAACCCTGCGGTTCGAGCAGCCCGGTCGAGTTGATCGTGTTCGACATCCGGCTCTCATAGGACGCGAAGCTGATCGAGCCCCAGTTGCAGCAAAATGTCATAATGCCGGGCTAGCGGCATCAAACCATGGGCTGTCGTGACCTCACGTCGACAGTGACCAGGGCATCAACGCTATATTGTCTCGGTTGAACGTTGCCTCGACCAGCCGGGTGAGCGTGTTGCGCAGCCAGACGAGATGCGCGACACAGCTGAACTTCGCCGTCCCGATCCACGATGCAGCGATCGCTCTGCGCCAGCACCTCCAGCGCGGCGCAAGAACTCGTAGGCCTATCTAGGGTGGCGAGGAGATAATGCCGAGCGTGTTTGCCGCAAACCGGCCCGGCCAGCAGTCGCCACCGTGGCAAGCTCCATGGCCAAGCCCGCGAACACCGGACGCGTCAGCTTGCACAGCCTGCGGTGCATCTGGAGGTCCTTGGATCGACGGCGACAGCGGCTGACTGAATTCGACTTCTCCACGCCACGCCACGAAGCGATTGATGGGCGATCCCCGTCGACACTGGCTCAGGCCCTGCATGTGCTCCTGCCACACCCCGTGGCGACTGGACCGCGAGGTCCTACGCGCCACTTCTATGATCGGCACGCGCCCGTTACGGCGCTAAGGCCCTCCGCCGCTGCGGCAAGGCAAGCACCGGCCATCCGCTCCTGGACCGCCCGCAGGAGCCGCCACGACCGCGACGCGACGAGATCGTACAGCTCCCGCTCGCCGCCGTTGCCCGCCTCGATCTCCGGCAACGCTTGCTCGAATTCCGCAGTCGAGCGATCCGCTTCTTCCAGGCTGGCTGCGTTGATGCGGCCGAGACGCGTCCCGGAAAAGTCGATCCGAAGCATGCCCGCCACTTCGGATACGAACTCCTCGATGTGCCCGGTCGGCCGAAACAGGCACCGCTCGTCGTCGAGCAGGTTCTTCGCCACCTCCACCAGCTCCGCATCCCGGTGCGTGCCATAGTCGGAAGCATAGTCGAACCCGAGCATGAGCAGCTGCTGGCGCAGCTCCATCTCGCCGTCAGGAGTCCGGAGAAACGCCGTCAACGGGTCGCGTCGCATCGCCTGCATCACCGGCGTGAAGGTATCCGGATCCTCCCCCGCACGCCGGCTGTGCAGGAAGGCGGAGCGGAAGCGAGCGGTCGGTTCCCGGACCAGCCCCACCACCCGGTCCGTGCCGGACATGTTGGCGAGCAGCAGCGGCAGCGGCACGTGGCCGCCGACCAGATCGTATTCACCCGGCTTCGGCGGGTTGCTCCGAAAGCTTTCGAACGACTCGTAGTAGATGCTCGACCGCACCCGCTGGCTCAGCGCGGTCCAGACTGCGGTGCCGGCCGCCTTGGGAAGGTGCGAAAAATACACCGTGCCGTCGATCCGCTTCAGGCGGCCGGAATGAACGTATTCATAGAGCGTGCAGGCGTGGGGGTTCCCGATATGCGGCTGCTTCCTGAGCGGAAACGGCGCGGCCTTGTGGAAGCACACCAGGACCTCGTTGGCGAACACGCACCGCCAGCGCGCCATGACCCGAAGCAGCACCGTCTTCGCGATGCCCCCGAGCCTCGCCTTGTGCAGCACCAGCACGCTGGCGCGCCCGACCTGGATCTCGTTGTCGTAGAACCGCGACTGCCGGCCTGCGACCGGCCAATCGCCGCGCGGCAGCAGCAAGCGGTCGTGGCGGCGGAGCAACGGCTCAATTGCGGCCCAGGCAGCCTGCCAGCAGGGATCACGCATGGCACAAGAGACAGCAAGAACGGGGCCAACCTGTCCGCATGGCACGGATCTGGCGGTTCATGACAGTCCTCTCCCTGCAGGCGGCACCCGGCCAGGGTCCCGCTTCCCGTTCCACCGCCGGGCCGGGAAGGCGTCGCCGACCGACACATCCATCCCGGAAACGCCCATGTCGCACAAGCGGCCGGATGTCGGGCCTATGGCAGGCGACGCGGCATCGACTACAAGCAGGAACCCAGCTGCGGCGACACCGGGACGGCGAAACAGGATGTTCGGGTTTTTCAGGTCGTTGATGCCCAGGGACGAGCGCTTCGTCGCCCGCCTGGCCGCGCATTCCCGCCACGTGGTGGACGGCGCCATCGCGTTTCGCGACCTGCTGTCCGGCGCGGACGCCGAGGCAAGCTTTCAAGCGCTGTGCCAACACGAGGAAGCGGCGGACGAGGTGACGCGCCAGACCGTGCAGGCGATCCACCGCTCCTTCATCACGCCCTTCGACCGCTCGCAGATCCTCGACCTGTCCACCGCACTCGACGACACCATCGACCTGATGAAGGAGGCCGGGCGCCGCATCCGCCTGTATGGCATCACCTACACTCCCGAGATGCTCGCCATGGCCGAGTGCGCGGTGCAGGCCACCACAGTCATACGCGACGCCATGCCCCTGCTCGGTAGCATCGGCCGCAGCGCCGGCGGGCTGCAGCTGATGCAGGAGGCGGTGCGCGAGGCCGAGGGCCGGGCGGACGAGCTGCTCAACGCGGGCTTGCGCGCCTTGTTCGGCAGCGACGCCTCCGCCGGCACCAAGCTCACGGTGGAAAAGGTGTACGACCTGATTGAAAGCGTGGTGGACCGCTGCGAGGACGTGGCCGACGTGATCGAGGGCATCGTGGTCGAGCAGGTCTGACCCCCCTGGCACACGGGATGATCCTCGGGCTGCCGGCCCTTTCGGCCCTGGTCGCGGTGGCGCCGCT
>CAXSHC010000085.1:0-2933 GCA_964236745.1 uncultured Acetobacteraceae bacterium | reverse complement strand
TCAACGGCATGCACGACTCCGCCAACTCGATCGCCACGGTGGTGTCCACCCGGGTGATGCGCCCGCTCACCGCCGTGGCGGCGGCCGCGTTCTTCAACTTCATCGCCTTCATGGTGTTCGGCCTCCACGTCGCGCACACCGTCGGCGCCGGCCTGGTGTCGCCCGGCCTGATCGATGCCGCCGTGGTGTTTGGCGCCCTGCTCGGCGCCATCGTCTGGAACGTGCTCACCTGGCTGCTCGGCATCCCGTCGTCGAGCAGCCATGCCCTGATCGGCGGACTGGTCGGCGCCGGCATCGCCAAGGGCGGGCTCGGCGCCATCCTGTGGCATGGGCTCGGCCCGGTGGCAGCCGCAATCGTGTTGTCGCCCCTGATCGGCCTGGTCCTGGCGATGGCGCTGATGCTGCTCGCCACCTGGAGCTCTGTGCGCTCCACCCCGAACGCGGTGGACCGACGCTACCGGGCGCTGCAGGTGGTGTCCTCCTCACTGATCTCCCTCGGCCACGGCGGCAACGACGCGCAGAAGACCATGGGCATCATCGCCGTGCTGCTGGCATCGCAGGGCCGGCTTTCCGGCGGCTTCCACGTGCCGCTCTGGGTGGTGTTGTCCTGCCAGGCGGCCATGGCGCTCGGCACCTTCAGCGGCGGCTGGCGCATCGTGCGCACCGTCGGCACCCGCATCACCGACCTCAAGCCGATCCAGGGCTTCTGCGCCGAGACCGGCGGCGCCGTGGCCCTGTTCGGCGCCACCTTTCTCGGCATCCCGGTCTCCACCACTCACACCGTCACCGGCGCCGTGGTCGGCGTGGGTGCCGCGAGGCGGCCCTCGGCCGTGCGCTGGGGCATCGCGCGTAGCATCGTGGTCGCCTGGGTGGTGACGCTGCCGGCCTCGGCCGCCGCCGGTGCGCTGTTCTGTTGGCTGGCCCGCGCGCTGTTCTGATCACGCCAGGTCCGATCACGCCCGGTCCGCCTGCCACACCGGTTCGTGTCCGCATCGCCAGTCGGAACGCCGCGTTCCTCCCTGCAACCGCATCGGGAGGTCGCGTCGTCATGAAGCTGCAAGGCAGGACCGTCATCGTCACTGGCGCCGATTCCGGCATCGGCCAAGCCATCGCCATCCTGTTCGCCGCCGAGGGTGCCAACCTGTGCATCGGCTACCACACCGACGCCGACGGCGCGGCGGAAACCAGGCGCCAGGTCGAGGCCGCCGGCCGCAGGGCGGTGGTGGTGCAGGGCGACGTCGGCCGTCCCGACGACGTGCGGGCACTGTTCGCCGCCGCCGCCGATCTCGGCGTGATCGACGTGCTGATCAACAACGCCGGCAAGGGCATGGGCGGCACCCCGGTGGACGAGCTCGAGGACGATATGCTTGAGCTGGTGCTGCGCACCAACCTCATGGGCCCGCTGTTCTGCTGCCGCGAGTTTATCCGGCTGCGTAAGGCGCAGGACGGGGGAGGGCGCATCGTCACGATCAGCTCGGTGGCGCAGCACCTGCCAACCCCGGGCAGCGCTCCATACGGGATGTCCAAGGCCGGCGTCGGCTCGCTCACGCGCAGCCTGGCCGTGGAGCTGGCGCCGCACCGCATCAACGTCAACAACATCGCCCCCGGCCTGATCGCCACGCCCATGACCGCCGATCGTCTGGACGATCCGGACAAGAAGCAGAAGTCGATGGACCGCATCCCCTGGCGACGCGAAGGCCACGCCGATGAGATCGCCCGCCTGGCGCTGTTCCTCGCCTCCGACGACGGCGACTACGTCACCGGCCAGACCTGGACCATGGATGGCGGCCTGACCATGAACTGGGGCGGCGCCTGAGCCTCCCGGACCTCCGCCGGATCGGCTAGGCTTGGCCGCATGCGCTACGACCTGATCATTCGCAACGGCACCTGCGTGCTGCCCTGGGGCGAGGCGGCGGCCGATATTGCCGTCCGGGATGGCCGCATCGCAACCCTGGACGCCAGCCCGCACGACGAGGCGGCGGAGGAGTTCGACGCCACCGGCCTGCACGTGTTGCCCGGCCTGATCGACGCCCACGTGCACCTGCGCGACCCGGGCGATGCCACAGTGGAAAGCATCCCGACCGGCACGCGCGCCGCGATCCTCGGCGGCATCGCCACCGTGTTCGACATGCCCAACACCAGCCCGGCGATCACCGACGACGCCACGTTGCGCTGGAAGCAGGAGTACGTGTCGGCGCACAGCCACACCGACTTCGCCTTCTATGTCGGCGCCACCCGCGCCAACACTCCCGACCTCGCCGAATATGAGACCAGGGCAGGGGTGTGCGCCGTCAAGCTGTTCGCCGGCAGCTCCACCGGTGACCTGATGATCGAGGACGATCCGGGCATCGAGGCGGTGATGCGCTCCGGCAGACGGCGCATCGCCTTCCATAGCGAGGACGAGTACCGTCTGCAGGCCCGCAGACCCTCGTTCCAGCCCGGCATGCCGTACGACACCCACCGCATCTGGCGCGACGAGGAATGCGCCTTCCTCGGCACAAGACGGATCATGGCGCTGGCCCGGCGCACCGGCCGCCCCGCGCACATCCTGCACGTGTCCACCGCCGAGGAACTTGAGTACCTCCGCGACTTCCGCGACGTGTCCACCGTGGAGGTGCTGGTCAACCACCTCACCCAGATCGCCCCCGACTGCTACGAGCGCCTGGGCGGCCTTGCCGTGATGAACCCGCCGATCCGCGACCGCCGGCACTTCGAGGCGAGCTGGGCCGCCATCCGCGACGGCACAGTGGACACCGTGTCCTCCGACCACGCCCCGCACCCCTTGGCCGCGAAGCAAAAGGAATGGCCCGCCTGTCCTGCCGGCCTCACCGGCGTGCAGACGCTGGTGCCCATCATGCTCGATCACGTCAGCGCCGGACGCCTGTCGCTGTCGCGCCTCGTCGACCTGATGGCGGCCGGGCCGGCGCGCGTCT
>CAXSHC010000084.1:0-9700 GCA_964236745.1 uncultured Acetobacteraceae bacterium | reverse complement strand
CCTGCCCAGGTTCACCGCGGTGACCGCCTCCTACACCACCACCAGGGACACGACCCAGTCCTGCTCGGTGTGGGGAAGACCCAGCTGAACGAACGGCGGATCCTGGAAGCTGGCACGACCCTCCGAACGTCTGGATTAGGCACGCAGCGGCCATTGGAGGGTTGGTCACTTCCGTTCGGGCCCCGGTAGACCCACCAGCGCCTGCGCGTGCTCCGGTCCGGGCAATCCCGGCGTTCGCAGCGTCCATGGAGCATCCGTGCCGTCCGGGTGCCACCAGAACATGCTTTCGCCCGCCAGCACCCGATCCGCCGGACCAGCCTCGTGGGACGGGCAGCCGATCCGGTCCAGCCGCTGCTGCAGCAGCGCTACGTCGAGGTAGCCCTCAAGCGCCTCGAGCGCCAGGGCTTCCGCCCGGGCCTGCCAGTCCGCGGATGGAACGCCATTCGGCCGCGTCGGCGACAGCACGTTGAACGGGTAGGAGCGTCCGACCCTGTCGACGCTCGGGATCAGCACCCCGGCATAAGGCCCGTCCGTCAGCACCGAGGGGCCCAGGACGAAGTACCAGGCTGGCATGTGCAGCCAACCGGCCTGCCAGTCCGGCCCGAGCGCCAGCCGGGACGCCGACACCAGCTGCTGCAGGCAGCCATCCCGTTGTTCCAGCACAGCGCTGTGCAGGCTGCGCGTGACGAAGTCGCCCAGAGCCGGAAGCTTGCCATGGCAGCCAACCCCGTAGGGCCGGAACGACGGCGGCCGCCGCATGACGCCGGAACAGGTCGAGCATGGAGCGGCTCGGGCATGGAGCGGCTCGGGCATGGTCGGATCTCATGATCCGGGCCGTCACCGGCTGCCGGACGCACGAGGCGTTGGAGCCCAAGCAACGGTCCTGGCGCCTCCGAGTTGTAGCGGTCATGGACATCGCGTCGATCGGGCAAAGCTTTTCCCGAACCGTGGCCGGCTTCGGCCAGACCCCCCTCATCCTCACCCACAACGACGCGGACGGCTTGTCCTCGGGCGTGCTTCTGGCGCGGGCGCTGGCGCGGTCCGGGCGCGAGCCCGGGATACGGGTGGTCGGGCGCGGAGAATCCGCCTGGTCGGCGGAGATGGGAGCGGAGTTGCGCGAACGCCGGCCGCCCGGGCTGGTGGTCGCCGACCTGGGGCTCGGATCCGGGCCGTTGCTGGACGGAACGCCCACGGTGGTGATCGACCACCACGTGCCGACCGGCGACGCCGGCGGGGCCACGGTGATCACCGGGTTCGGCGCCGAACCCGTGCCGACCACGAGCCTGCTGTCCTGGTGGTGCGCGCAGGCGCTGGGCCCGGCGGACGACCTGCTGTGGCTGGCGGCGATCGGGCTGATCGGCGATCTGGGCGACAAGGCGCCGTTCGCCGAGCTGGCGGACGCGCGCAAGCGCTACGGCGCCACGGCACTTCGCGAGGCGGTGTCGCTATTGAACGCGCCGCGACGGACCGGGCTGGGCGACGCGGCGCCGTCGCTGGCCCTGCTGATGAAGGCGGACAACCCCAAGGCGGTGATCTCCGGTGAGCATGCCGAAACCGCGTCGCTGCAGGCGGCGCGCGAGGAGGTGAGGCAGGCGCTGGAAGCGGCGCGGCGGATCGCCCCCCGGGTCAGGCCGCCGGTGGCGCTGATCCGGCTCGACTCGCCGTGCCAGATCCATCCGCTGGTGGCGCAATCCTGGCGCAGCCGGCTGAAAGGCAACATCGTCATGGCCGCCAACACCGGCTACCGGCCGGGCTGGGTGCACTTCGCCGTGCGCTCGGCGACCGAACAGGACTTGGTGGCTTTCCTGCGCGAACACGCGCCGGACGGTGCGGACGGGAACTACGGCAACGGCCACGCGCAGGCGACCGGCGGCGCGCTGCGCAACCCGGTCTGGAACCGGTTCGTGGCAGAACTCGGCTTCGGCCCGGAGATGGAAGTGTTCCAGATGGACGCAGCAGGATGAACGCGCTCAGGCTCGGCTTTCCGGTCAAGGTGATGGCGCGTCCCGACCTCAAGAGCAACGACGCGCGTCGCTGGCAGAGCGAGCCGCACCTGCGGGTCAGCCTCGAATACCTCGACGCGATCCTGGACCACCTCGATCGGCACGACATACGCATGTACCGGATGTCGTCCGACATCGCCCCGTATGCCACCCATCCCGACCTGCCGCAGTTCCACGGCATGGTGGGCGACAGCGCCGCCGAGCTGGAAGCGTTCGGCGCCAAGGCGCGTCGCCTGGGCATCCGCTTGTCGTTCCACCCGTCGCAGTTCGTGGTGCTGAACAGCCCCGATCCCGAGCTAGTGCGGAAAAGTGCCTGGGACTTGGCGAGCCAGGCGGAGATGCTGGACCGCATGGGGCTCGGCCCCGAGGCGGTGATGGTGATCCATGTCGGCGGCGCCTATGGCGACACCGTGACCAGCCGGGAACGCTGGGCCCGCACCTGGCCCACCCTGCCGGAGCCGGTGCGACGACGGATGGTGCTGGAGCACGACGACATCCGCTTCTCCGCCGCCGACGTGCTCTGGGTGCACGAGCAGACCGGGGTGCGGCTGATCTTCGACCACCAGCATTTCTGGTGCCTCAACCCGGAAGGCCTGGCGATGCGGCCCACGGTGGAGGCGATCCTCGCCACCTGGCCGGCGGGCCAGCGGCCGAAGCTGCACTTCTCGACACCCAACAACGGCATGCGCGAGCTGAAGCGGCGCGACCGCAAGACCGGCAAGATGAAGATGGCGTCGGTGGCGCCGGTCTGGACCGGGCATGCGGATTTCTGCAGCCCGTTCGAGTTCACCGCCTTCATGCGCGCGATGGAGGGGCTCGAGTTCGACGTAATGCTGGAAAGCAAGGTCAAGGACGTGGCCCTGCTCCGGCTCCGCCCGGACCTGCTGCGCTACGCGCCGGACGTGGCGGTGCGGTTCGGGCTGACGCCGGACCAGCAGGCGGTGCTGCAGGACGAGGAAGAGGACGTGCTGGAGGAGGTCGACGCTTAACGGGTGCGGCCAGTCGGCCGCCGCGGATCGGCAAGAGCCACGACCCGCTCGCGGGCGTTGCGGTTCCAGGTCAGGGACCGGGACATGATGGTGTCCAGGCCGGCACGCAGCGCCAGATCCTGGCACAGGAGGAGCAGTGCGATCGGTCGCGGTCGTGTCGGAGCGAGCGGTCTGACCACGTCCTGTACCACCCTGTTCCAGCCGCCCTGCCGCCGGTGCCTCGTCTGGATGCGCTGGCTTCCGGCTGGGAGGGATGGGATCCGTTATTGCGCCGGCTCGGACAGACGGCCGGCGCCACATCGCGGGGTTCGGCCACTGGAACAAGCGGCTCCGAAGTCGGATCGGGCTGCCCATCTCGCCGACCGGCCCCGCTCCCTTTGCGGCACCATCCGCCGCCTCAAGCGTGCCAGGTGCGATTCGGACACGACCATCCTGCTGGCGACCGCGCCGGATGCGGTGCCGGTCCCGTGGCGAGTACGAGGCGGCGCAGGCGGGCGTGCTTGGGATCGCGGCGATGCGCCGACACGATCGCCGGTCGCGGCGCATCACTGGACGATGGGACGGGGTCCGGCCATCCTGCACAAGCGTGCCCATGACGAAACGTCCAGGGCGCAGTCGCCAGGCACCGTGCTGACGGCCCGGATGATCCGGCGCCTTGTCGACGAGGAACAGGTGACGACACTGGATTTCGGACACGGCGGCGATCCATGCAAGCGCGGCCGGGCCGCCGAGCGGCAGCAGCGCGCCGGCGTGGTGATCGCCAGTCCCTGCCATTCGCTGAGGGCGGTAGCACTGCTGCGGTGGCGGTCGTGAGCGGGCCGAAGCGCTACCTGGTCACCGGCGGTGCCGGCTTCATCGGCTCGCACCTATGCGACGCGCTGCTGGAAGGCGGCCACGACGTGGTGGTGCTCGACGACCTGTCGACCGGCAAGCGCGGCAACCTCGATCCTCGCGTGTCGCTGCGGGTCGGAAACGTCGCCGATCCGCACGTCGTGCGAACTGCGTCGGAGGGCATGAACGGCGTGTTCCACCTCGCGGCCATCGCCTCGGTGGAACGCGGCAACCAGGACTGGCCGGGCACGCACCGGATCAACCAGGGCGGCACGGTGGCGGTGCTCGACGCGGCACGGGCGCAAGGCAGGGTGCCGGTGGTGTATGCGTCGTCGGCCGCGATCTACGGCGACACCAGCGAGGCTGTGGCACGCGAAGACAGGATGCCGGCGCCGCTCACCGCCTATGGCGCCGACAAGCTCGGCAGCGAGCTGCATGCGCGCGTCGCCAGCCTGGTGCACGGCGTGCCGACGCTGGGTCTGCGCTTCTTCAACGTGTACGGTCCACGCCAGGACCCGGGCTCGCCGTATAGCGGCGTGATCTCGATCTTCGCCGATCGGATCGGCCGGAACGGGGAGATCACCCTGCACGGGGATGGCGGGCAGACTCGGGACTTCGTGCACGTGAGCGACGTGGTGGCGCACCTGCTGGCGAGCATGCTTCGGCTCCACGCGTTGCAGCCGGCTGGCGGGGAGTTGTTGCGCTTCCCCGGCGGAGAACCGGCACGCTTCAACGTGTGCACCGGCCGGGCGGTGTCGATCCGGCGTCTGGCGGAGATCCTGGCCGGCCTGCACGGTGTTCCGCTTCGGGCGCGTCAGAGTGTCGCACGCGTCGGCGACATCCGCCATTCCTGCGGCTCGAACGAGGCTGCCGTGGCAGCGCTGGGGGTACAGGCGCAGGTACGGCTCGAGCAGGGGCTGGAAACGCTGTCCGGCTGAGCCGGGTGTCGGAAGTTTACAGTCGCATCGAGACACAAAAGGTTTTTCTATGTCACGGGGTTAAGGTGTGGTCCGCATTTGCGTGCTGTCGCCACACCGGCGTTGGGGCAGGCATCATGGTTAAGCGTCCAGCCTCATTGTGCCCCCTGCTTCGCGCGTACGGCAGCCCCACCCTCGCCCGGGCCGATGCCATCCTGTTTTCTAGCAGTGCCACCGGGCCCTGGGACGCGTATGCGGGCGGGCTTGGCAACCCCGTTCCCGCTAGCGCGCGTCGTCGATGACGATGCGGCGAAGGGCGGCAACGCGTTGCTCCGGTTCGGGCTGCCCCTGCTCGCCCCTGCGATACTTGGCTTCGACGGGATAAGCGTCGGGCAGCCGTTCGACATCGACCGCTTCACCTATGGAAGCGGCACGATCCTGGCCGGAACCGGGCTGGACACCGCGGTGCTCGGGATCGACCTTGCGCGGGCGCTGCCGGGACATGCGGTTCCGCAGGTCGCGGCATACAGCCTCGACTTCGCGATCCGGCTCCGGTCTTGCTCGGGCTCGGCCTGAAAAGACGGCGCAGGCATCCCTGAACAGCGTTTCGGCGGTGTTCCAAGGCGATGGGCTGGTGATGTTGGGAAGGCAGCGGGAAATGTAGATGATCCGTTGGGCCGTGCCGCAGGCACCTGACAGCGTTTGCGTGAACACTGTTCACGTGGAGTCTGGCCAAGCAGCCGTTTCGGAACTGTGTCAGCGTCGGGTGGTGGCTGCCAAAGCCGACCATGGCAGCGTCCCGCTCGTCACGCCCGTCCGGACATGACGCCTTCGTGTGGCCGTGATCCCGTCATCGCCTGGGCCGTTGCAGGAGCTTGCGCAATGCGCACCACAACACGGAGAAGCGGCATGAGCGGCAGCGCCCTGGCCTCGAAGATCACCGAACACATGCCGGTCGTAGGCAGCGACGGCGGGCATATCGGCACCGTCGACAAGGTGGAAGAGGATCGGATCAAGCTGACAAAGAAGGACGACCCGGACGGGTCCGGCCTTCACCACCACTACCTGCCGGTCAGCGCCGTCGCGTCCGTCGAGGGCGGCGAGGTCCGGCTGGACATGGAAGCGGACCGGGCGCGCAAGCTGGCGACAATCAGCACCGGGTCGGAAACGACACACGGCATGGGCAGCATGGGTGCTGCCTCCTAGCAGGAGGCAGTGGCCAAGGGCATCGCGCCGTGGGGCGCGGTGCCCGTTCGCAGCGGCACTCGAACAGGTATCTCCTGCAACGCCTGTTCTAGATGCGTTGCGAGTAGCTGGCGACCCTTTTCGTTGTCGGTGAAGGCCTGGGTGCTTCCTGCTGATACAGTTGCAGCAGCTTGCTGGCGTCGGCGCTCACCGGTGGCGCCTACCTGCACCCGAACGACGACACCCTGCCCAGTGGGCAGAACCCAATAAGCGGCACGCAAAGCAACACCCTGTTCGCGAATTTCGGCAACGCTTGAGCCTGGCGCGGCGTCGGGGCGTAACACCCGCTGTCGGGCGAGGAAGCAGCGTCAGGCGAGGTAGTGGGCCGTGGTCCGCGCCGCGATCTCGTCGGCGCCCACGCCCGGCGCGCGCTCGACCAGACGGAACGGTTCAGCGTGGTCGTCGCGCCGGAACACGCACAGGTCGGTCACGATCATGTCGACCACGTTCAGCCCGGTCAGCGGCAGGGTGCAGGCCGGGATGAACTTCGGGCTCCCGTCCTTCGAGCTGTGCTCCATCACCACGATCACCCGCTTCACGCCGGCGACCAGGTCCATGGCGCCGCCCATGCCCTTGACCATCTTGCCGGGGATCATCCAGTTGGCGATGTCGCCCCGCTCCGACACCTCCATCGCTCCCAGCACGGTGAGGTCGACGTGGCCGCCACGTATCATGGCGAAGCTGTCCGCGGACGAGAAATAGGACGAGGAGGCAAGCTCGCTGATGGTCTGCTTGCCGGCGTTGATCAGGTCCGCGTCGACCTCGTCCTCGTATGGGAACGGGCCGATGCCCAGCATGCCGTTCTCGCTTTGCAGCGTCACCGACACGCCCGGGGGAATGTTGTTGGCGACCAGGGTCGGGATGCCGATGCCGAGGTTCACCGTGTAGCCGTCGCGCAGTTCGCACGCGGCGCGGGCGGCCATGTCGTTGCGTGTCCAGGGCATCAAACGAGCTCCCTCGGCCGAGTGGTGCGGAACTCGATCCGCTTGTCGTAGGGCGCGCCGCACAGGATCCGCTGCACGAACACCGCGGGCAGGTGGATCCCGTCCGGATCGAGCGCGCCTGCGGGCACGATCTCCTCGACTTCGGCCACGGTGACGCGGCCGCACATCCCGGCCGGCACGTTGAAGTTGCGGGCGGTCTTGCGGAACACGAGGTTGCCGGCGGTGTCGGCCTTCCACGCCTTGATGATCGCCAGATCAGCGTTGATGCCGCGCTCCAGGATAAAGGTTTCGCCGTCGAACTCCTTGTGGTCCTTGCCTTCGGCGACCAGCGTGCCGACGCCGGTTTTGGTGTAGAAACCCGGGATGCCGGCGCCACCGGCGCGCATGCGCTCGGCCAGCGTGCCCTGCGGGCAGAACTCCACCTCGATCTCGCCCGCCAGGTACTGTCGCTCGAACTCCTTGTTCTCGCCGACATAGGAGCTGATCATCCGGGTGACCTGCCGCGAGCGCAGCAGCTTACCGAGGCCCACCCCGTCGATCCCGGCGTTGTTGGACGCCACCCGCAGCTGCCTGGTGCCCGCCCGTTCCAGGGCGTCGATCAGCCGCTCCGGAATGCCGCACAGGCCGAAGCCGCCGGCCGCGATCAGCATGCCGTCGAACAGCAGCCCGCGCAGGGCGGCAGCGGCGTCGGGATAGATCTTCTGCATGGGATCCGCTTCTCGGCGTGGAGGGATGTCAGCGCTCAAGCGTCATGGCGATGCCCATGCCGCCGCCGATGCACAGCGTCGCCAGGGCGCGCGTCGCCTTGCGCCGACGCATCTCGTGCAGCAGCGTCACCAGCACGCGCGCACCGGACGCGCCGATCGGGTGGCCGAGCGCGATCGCGCCGCCGTTGACGTTCACGATCTCCGGGTCCCAGCCCATCTCCCGGTTCACCACCAGCGCCTGCGCCGCGAAGGCCTCGTTGGCTTCCACCAGGTCCAGCGTTCCGACGTCCCAGCCAGCCTTGGCCAGGGCGCGGCGCGAGGCCGGGATCGGCCCGGAGCCCATCACGGCGGGATCGACGCCGGCGGTGGCGCCCGACACGATGCGCGCCAGCGGCTCGAGGTGTCGCCGCGCCGCTTCCGCCTCTGTCATCAGCACCACGGCGGCAG
Source organism: uncultured Acetobacteraceae bacterium (assembly GCA_964236745.1). GTDB lineage: Bacteria > Pseudomonadota > Alphaproteobacteria > Acetobacterales > Acetobacteraceae > Lichenicola. The sequence goes on along the minus strand of CAXSHC010000084.1, from coordinate 1,617 downwards.
CCCCGTCGTTGATGCCCGACGCGTTGCCCGCCGTCACCGTGCCGCCTTCGGCGAAGGCCGGCCGCAGCCGGCCCAACGTGTCCAGCGTGGTGTCGGGGCGCGGGTGCTCGTCGGTGACGACCACCTGCTCACCCTTGCGGCCGCGTATGGTGACCGGAACGATCTCGTCGGCGAACACGCCCTGCTGGCGCGCCCGCTCGGCGCGGGACTGCGAGCGCAGCGCGAACGCGTCCTGCTCCTCCCGGCCGACCTGCCAGCGCGTCGCCATGGTCTCGGCGGTGGAACCCATGTGGTAGTCGTGGAAGGCGTCCCACAGCCCGTCGGTGATCATCGTGTCGGCCAGTGACACGTCGCCCATTCGCCGGCCGGCGCGCAGGGGGGCGGCGTGCGGGGCCAGCGTCATGTTCTCCTGGCCGCCCGCGACCACCACCGCGGCGTCGCCGCACGTAATCTGCTGCGCACCCAGCGCCACCGCGCGCAGGCCGGAGCCGCACACCTGGCTCACGCCCCAGGCCGTGGTTTCCCGCGGCAGGCCGGCCGCCATCGCCGCCTGCCGCGCCGGGTTCTGGCCCTGTCCGGCGACAAGGACCTGCCCCAGGATCACCTCGTCCACTTCCACGGGCGACACCGCGGCACGTTGCAGCGCGGCAGCGATCGCGGCGGCACCGAGAACATGCGCCGAAACGCTTGCGAACTGGCCGTTGAAGGCGCCGACCGCGGTGCGGGACGCCGAAACGATCACGATGGAAGGCGACGCCATGGTGTGTGTCCCTGTAGCTGGAACAGCATTGCCGAAAGCCACCGTTTGCTCGGCGACCTAGATGCAGGCTGACGAGATGCACGATCCCGGATCAGGCAATCGGTCTACGACGCTTGCTAGCACACGGGTTGCACTGCGACCAGTCGTTGCCAGGCTTCCCGCTGACGATCATGGCGGAGCAGCACGTCCGCCAGGGGTCTAGATCGGTAGCTTCGTCGTCTTCTTGACGCATTTCAAGGCAAAGTGGGAACTCACGGACGCGACGCCGGGAAGGTGCAGCAGCACCTTCTTCAGGAACACCTCGTAGTTCTCGATACTTGGAACGACGATGCGCAGGATGTAGTCGCTTTCTCCGCTCATCGAGAAGCAGTCGGCGATTTCCTGCCGGTCGCGGGCGGCCTGCTCCAGCGCCACCAGCGTTTCCTCGTCATGCGCCTTGAGCCTGACGTTAGCGAACACGGTGATGTCGAACCCCATGATGCGCGGGTCGAGGATGACGGCACGCTCCATGATGGCGCCGCTCGCTTCCAGGTGCTTGACGCGGCGCCAGCAGGGCGTGTGCGACAGCCCGACCTTCTGCGCCAGCTCGACCGCCGAAATACCTGGAACCTCCTGCAGCAGCCGGAGGATCTTGAGGTCCATCGCGTCCATGCAATATCATCCTACCCGACAGCGGAAACTAGCTACTTCGTTTCGTGATCGCGCCGCCAGGGGTTAGTAATAGCAATTCACCCGGCCTCGTTTCGGTGCAAGTCTCAGCTTCCACACCGCCGCGTCGCTTCCGGATGTTTGAGCCATGTCGAACCGCCCCAGGCTGACGCTCCACGTTCCGGTGCCGAAGGTCAGGCCGGGCGACC
>CAXSHC010000083.1:3036-9784 GCA_964236745.1 uncultured Acetobacteraceae bacterium | reverse complement strand
GTTGCGGTGCAGCGCCTTGGACGCGGACGAGCGCGCGGCGCTGGTGCCCATGCCATACTGGTTGTTCTCGATCACGAATATGCAGGGCAGCTTCTGCAGCGCCGCCAGGTTGAAGGCCTCGTACACCTGCCCCTGGTTCGAGGCGCCGTCGCCCATGTAGGCCACCGCCACCTCGTCGGTGCCGCGATACTTGTTGGCGAAGGCGAGGCCGGCGCCGATCGGCACCTGGGCGCCGACGATGCCGTGCCCGCCATAGAAGTGCTCCTTCTTGGAGAACATGTGCATGGAGCCGCCCTTGCCGCGGGAATACCCGGTGGCACGGCCGGTCAGTTCGGCCATCACCCCACGGGCCTCCATGCCTGCCGCAAGCATGTGGCCGTGGTCGCGGTACGAGGTCACGATCTTGTCGCCCTGCTTCAGCGCCATCTGCACCCCCACCACCACCGCTTCCTGGCCGATGTAGAGGTGGCAGAACCCGCCGATCAGCCCCATGCCGTAGAGCTGGCCGGTGCGCTCCTCGAAGCGCCGGATCAGCAGCATGTCGTGATATGCGTGCGTCAGTTCGTCCTGCGTCATGGAGGGTGCGTTGCCGCCGCGAGGCGCCTGCACCAACTTCGTCGCTCCGCTCATGCCCCGTCCTCGTTCGTGCTTGTTCCGGGACGCGCATCGGTCCCGTTCTCGTTCCAGTCGCCCGACTTGCCGCCCGCCTTGTGAACCACGCGCAGCGACTCGATGCGCATGTGGCGGTCCACCGCCTTGCACATGTCGTAGAGCGTGAGGGCAGCGACGCTTGCCGCCGTCAGGGCCTCCATCTCCACGCCGGTCTGCCCGGTGGTGCGCACCACGGTCTCGATCGCCACCCCGCCGCCGCCCGGCTCCGGCAGGAGAGTCACCGACACCGCGGTGACCGGCAGCGGGTGGCACAGCGGGATCAGCTCCGCCGTCCGTTTCGCCGCCATGATGCCCGCGATCCGCGCGGTTGCGAAGACGTCGCCCTTCGGCAGGCCGCCGGACAGGATCAGCGCCAGCGTTTCCGCGCGCATCGCCACCCTCGCCGCCGCACGCGCTTCCCGCGCGCTGGCCGGCTTGCCCGACACGTCCACCATGCGGGCCTGCCCGGCGCCGTCGAGATGGGTCAGCTGGTCGCCGTCCATGCTCAGATCGGCCCCAGCAGGGCGGCGCACGCGGCGCCGGGATCGGGCTGGCGCAGCAGGCTTTCGCCGACCAGGAAGCAGGTCGCTCCGGCAGCGCTCAGCCGCAGCACGTCCTCGCGGGTGCGTATGCCGCTTTCGGCCACCACGATGCGGTCCGGCGGCACCCCCGGCGCCAGCGCCAGGGTGGTGTCGAGGTCGGTGCGCAGCGTGCGCAGGTTGCGGTTGTTGACGCCGATCAGCGCGGTGTTCAGCCCCAGTGCCCGGTTGAGCTCGGCCTGATCGTGCACCTCCACCAGCACGTCCAGGTCGAGCGAGCGGGCCAGCTCCAGCAGCTCCTCCGCTTCCGAGTCCGCCAAAGCCGCCATGATCAGCAGGATGCAGTCGGCGCCGATCAGCCGGCTCTCGTACACCTGCCAGGGGTCGACGATGAAGTCCTTGCGCAGCACCGGCAGGCGCACCGCGGCGCGCGCGATCTGCAGGTCGGCGACGTGGCCACCGAAGGAAGGCCCTTCGGTCAGCACCGACAGGCACACGGCGCCGGCAGCCTCGTACTGGCGCGCGATGGCGGCCGGATCGTATTGCGGGCGGATCATGCCCCCGGACGGCGACGCCTTCTTGATCTCGGCGATCATGCCGACCTGGTGGTGCGCGGTGGTCAGCTTGAGTGCCTGGCCGAAGCCGCGCGGCGCTTCCGCGAGGTCGCGCAGGCGCAGCCTGATCTCGCGCAGCGGCAGGCCGGCGGAACGTCGGGCCACCTCCTCGCGGGTCTGGTCGCAGATGCGGGCCAGCACGTCCGGGATCTCCCCGGCCCGTGCGTCCCGACCGGACCCGGACTCCGGCATCAGGGCGAGCCTCCCGTTTGAACGTTGTTCAGGTTGAAGCATCCTCAGCTGTCGCCGTCCCGTGTGGCAGGCGCCGGCCGACGGCGCAGGGCCGTCAGCACCGCCAGCGCCAGGCCGTCGTCGATCGCCCGGGCCGCATGGCTCAGGCCGTCGCGCAGGTCCTCGATCGGCGCCGCCACGCTTGTCGTCTCCATCGCGCCCTGTTCCGGATCAGGAACCCCGAACGAGGAGATGCGGCTGCGGCCACTCACCTGCAAGGCGGCAGACGCGTTGAGCAGGACCGTGTCGCGATAGGCACCGGACTCGCCGGACAGCAGGCGCTCCAGCGCCACGGCGTTGAACGCGGCATCGCCGCCGGCGATGGCGGAAACGGGATGTGCTGGCAGGCCGAGATCGGCGGCCTCGAAGCGGAACCGGGTCAGCCTGCCGTTGTCCAGCGCCACCACTTGGTTCGGCCCGCACAGCCCGAGTTCGTCCAGCCCGTTCGGCGCGCCGCCCCCGGCGTCCTCGCCATGCACCACCCAGACCCGGTCGGACCCAAGCCGGCCAAGGGTGCGGGCAATCGGGACCTGCCAGGATGGGTCGAACACACCGATCATCTGCCGGCGAACCCCGGCCGGGTTGCACAACGGGCCCAGCAGGTTGAATACCGTGCGGAAGCCGAGCTCTGCGCGCACGGCAGCCGCATGGCGCATCGCCGGGTGGTGCAGGGGGGCGGCCATGAACGCGATCCCGTGCCGCTGCAACCCATGTTCCAGCGCCTGCGGGTCGGCGTCTAGGCGCAGGCCCAGCGCCTGCAGCGTGTCGGTGGCGCCGGCGCGCGACGTGATCGCGCGGTTGCCGTGCTTGGCGACCGGCACGCCGAGGGCCGCCAGCACGAAGGCGACCGCGGTGGACACGTTCAGGGTGCCGTGCCCGTCGCCGCCGGTGCCGCACACGTCGATCGCGTCCGCCACACCTGGCACGGGCAGCATGCGCGACCGCATCGCCCGCGCGGCACCGGTCAGCTCGGACACGGTTTCCCCGCGCAGGCGCAAGCCGGTGGCCAGGGCCGCGATCTGCGCCGGCGTCGCCTCGCCGGACATCACGATCCCGAACGCGGCTTCCGCCTCGGCCTCGTCCAGCGTGTCGCCGGACGCGATACGTGCCAGCACCGGCTTCAACGTGGAGTGATCGGCCATCCGGTCAGGACGGGTCCATCGCTCAAGCCGCCCGGACCGTGCCGTGGTTGCGGCCGCGCGCCACTGCCAGGAAGTTGGCCAGGATGGCGTGGCCGTGCTCGGAGGCGATGCTTTCGGGATGGAACTGCACGCCGAAGATGGGCCAGTCGCGATGACGCAGCCCCATGACCACTCCGTCCGCGGTGCGGGCGGTTTCCACCAACGTGTCCGGCAAGCTGTCCCGCCGCACGGTCAGGCTGTGGTAGCGCGTGGCCTGGAAGGGCGACGGCAGGCCCTGGAACACGTCGCTGTTGTCGTGCTCGACCGGGCTGACCTTGCCGTGCATGGGGGCCGGCGCCCGCACCACTTCTGCCCCGAACACCTGACCGATCGCCTGGTGGCCGAGACACACGCCGAACACCGGCACGTGCCCGGCCGCCTCGGCGATCAGCGCGCAGCAGATCCCGGCCTCGTTCGGCGAGCAGGGGCCCGGCGACAGCACGATTGCTTCCGGCTGCAGCGCGACAGGCTGTCGTTGCGGCGCACGTCGCACTCGGCGCCCAACTCGCCCAGGTAGTGCACCAGGTTGAAGGTGAAGCTGTCGTAGTTGTCGATCAGCAGGATCATGGCGGCATTGTGAGGACAGCCCCGGACGGGGTCAAACCCCGGACCCAAGTCAACGAGGCGCTGGTCAGCGGGCAGCGGCGGCCTGGGCCTCCGCCGCTTCCGCCGCACGGAACAAGGCACGCGCCTTCTGGCGGGTTTCCTCGTACTCGGCTTCCGGCACGCTGTCGGCGACCACGCCGCAGCCGGCCTGCACGTGCATGGTGCCGTCCTTGATCAGCGCCATGCGCAGGCCGATGCAGGTATCCATGGTGCCGTCGGCGCCGAAATAGCCGAAGCAGCCGGCATAGGTGCCGCGCCGGGTCGGTTCCACCTCGTCGATGATCTGCATCGCCCGGATCTTTGGCGCACCCGTGAGGGTGCCGGCGGGAAAGCCCGCCACCAGCGCGTCGATCGCGTCCAGCTCCGGGCGCAGAATGCCCTCCACTGTCGAGGAAATGTGCATGACGTGGCTGAAGCGCTCGATCGCGAAGCTTTCGCGCACCGAAACGCTGCCGAGCCGAGATACCCGGCCGACATCGTTGCGTCCGAGGTCGACCAGCATCAGGTGCTCGGCGCGTTCCTTCGGGTCGGCGAGCAGCTCGGCCGCCAGCGCCCGGTCCGCTTCCGGATCGGCGCCGCGCGGACGGGTGCCGGCGAGCGGGCGCACGGTGACGACGCCGTCCCGCAGGCGCACCAGCACCTCCGGGCTGCTGCCGACCAGCTGGAACCCGCCTTCCTCCGCCGCGAGGTCGAGAAAGAACAGGAACGGCGCCGGGTTGATGCGCCGGAGCGCCCGGTAGAGCGCGAAGGCTGGCCGCGTGAAGGGTATCGAGAAGCGCTGGCTCGGCACCACCTGGAACGCGTCGCCGGCGGCGATGTACTCCTGGATGCGCCGCACCACGCCGAGAAAGCCGTCGCGGGAAAAGTTGGAGCGCGGCTCGACCGGCCCGGTTCCACCCTGCCCCGACGCCGCCCCGGTTATCGGCGGCTCGGGCGGCAGCTCCAGCGACAGCGCGACGCGGGCCCGGTCCAGCAGCGCCTGCGGGTCGGGACCGCCCTGCCGAACCGGCACCGCCAGGGTCAGCTCGTCGCGAACGTTGTCGAACACCGCGAACAGCGACGGGCGCAGCAGCATGGCTTCCGGCAGGCCGAGGTCGTCTGGCGGCGCGTCCGGCAGGTGCTCCATGCGCCGCACCATGTCGTAGCCGAGATAGCCGAACACCCCGCCGATCATCGGCGGCAGGGCGGGCGGCAGAACCAGGCGGCTGTCCGCGACCAGCGCCCGCAGGCTGTCGATCGCCGGCCGGTGGTCTGGCTTGAAGCCTTCCTCCGCGCCGCGCCGGCACGACACCGCGCCGCCCTGGCAGCGCCAAAGAAGGTCCGGCAGCAGGCCGATCACCGAATAACGGCCGCGCGCGACACCGCCCTCGATGCTTTCCAACAGGAACCCGTTGCGGTCGGCGCCCGGCAGGTGGCGGCGCAGCTTGAGAAACGCGGCGACCGGGGTCAGCAGGTCCGCGGCCTCGACCGTCCAGACGATCGCGGGTCCTGCCCCGCTCAAGACCCGGAGCCGGAATCGGCGCCGCCGGCACCGGGCGTGCCGACCACCTGCTGCACCGCCTTGCCGTCGATCGACGGATGCGCGCGGTCGCGCAGCACGGTGACATAGGTGTTCTCGACGTCGTCGGCCATCGCCGCGTCCAGCGCGTCGCGGGTGCGGGCGTAGCCGGCATGGTCCTGGGCCGGGTCGGGACGGCGGATCGCGGTCATCGTCGCCACCACGTAGCCGTCCGGCGTTTGCAGCATGGTGGAGGTGCCGGGCTTCAAGGAAAACGCGATCTGCTGGAGGTTGGCCGGCACCGGGCCGGGGTTGCGGCCACGGCGCACCGGGATCCCGGTCAGCAGCCCGGGCACCGAGCCGGGCTTGGCCGCCGCCACCGAGGCCAGCCCGCCATGCGCGTCGGCGTCGGCATACAGGGCGGCCGCGCGCTGCTCGTCGGCATGGCGCACCTGCTCCTGCTGCCAGTCGGCGCGCACCCGGTCCGCCGCCTGCACGAAGGCGAGCGGCGCGGCCGGAGTGATATCCTCCACCACCAGCGCGTACCAGCTGCCTTCCGGTCCCTGCACCAGCGTCGGTACGTCGCCCTTCGCCGTCGCGAAGGCGTGGGCCACCACGGCCTTGCGTACCGCCTCCGAGCCCGGCAGCGGCGCCGGCTGGCCGTCCCGCGTCAGCCCTTGCGCGTCCAGCGAGCCTTCCGCGGGTGCCGCACCAAGATCAGCCGGGATGGCGTCGAGGCCGCCGCCGGCGATCGCGTCCTGCAGCTTCTGCACGCGAGGCGACATCAGGGCGTTGGCGCGCTGCCGGGCGATGATGTCGTGCAGTTCGCCCTTGGCCTGCTCGAAGGAGCGGTTCTGCGCCGGCGTCACCTTGCTGACCCGAAGCACAACCCAGCCGGCTTCGGTCTTGGCCGGCCCGGCCACCGTGCCGGGCGGGGTGGCGAAGGTGAGCTTGGCGATGTCCGGCGACGGGATGCTGGCGGCGGTGGCGTCGTCCAGCGCGATCGGGGTCGCGTCCTTGGCCGTCGCCTGCAGCTGGGTCCAGCCGACGCCGCCCTGCCACAAGGCGGCGATCTGCGCCGCCCGAGCCTGGTCGTTCGCGATCATCACCTGCACCGAGCGTCGTTCCGCCACGTGGTAGCGGGGGCTCAGCTCGTCATAGAGCTTGCGCTCGTCCGCGTCCGACACGTCCAGGCCACGCGCCACGGTGTCGGGCGACAACAGCACCAGCTTGATCTTGCGATACTCGGGCGCTGCGAACCGGTCCTTGTTGTTGTCGTAGTAGCGGCGCAGCGTCGCCTCGTCCGGGGCGGCGGGTACGGGAATGACGTTGAAGGGCAGGATGGCCATGTCCAGCACGCGTTGTTCGGCGCCGAAGCCGTAGGCGCGACGCACCAGCTCGGCCGGCGCATGGGCGCCGACCCGCACC
>CAXSHC010000083.1:0-3026 GCA_964236745.1 uncultured Acetobacteraceae bacterium | reverse complement strand
AAGGCGCGGCTGAAGTGGCCGTCCGCCCCCTGGAACGCTTTTTCGGCGAAGATCTGCTCGCGCACCACCGCGTCCGGCACCACCACGCCGATCCGGCTGGCGGCGTCGTTGATCACAGCCTGGAACACCAGCTGCTGCAGCGCCTGCACCGCGATCTGCCGCTTCTGGTCGGGCGGCAGCGCGGTGGGATCGGCCGCCCCCTGGTTCTGTGCAGCGGACGCCAGGCCGCGCCGGTAGGTGCGGTCGAACTCGTCCATGCCGATGCTTCGCCCGGCGACGCGGGCGACGCTGCCGGCGGACACGCTTCCCAGCCCGGTGACGAAATTGCCAGCACCCCAGGCGGCGAAGCTCAGAAAGATCACGACGGCGAGGATCCGTCCGAGCCAGGAGCCGATAAACAGGCGGCGCATGAAGGCGAGCATGGAGAATGTCCGGACGATGAACGGTGTGCGGCGTGCGTGACGCCGGGCGCGAAAGGCGGCGCACCATAGGGTGCGGCCGGCGGCTTGTCATGCCAGGGCGTGGCATGGTCTACCAACGCCATCTGGACCTTCCGTCTTGTCCGGCCTGATCCTGGCCCAGCCTGATCCTGGCCTAACCTGATCCTGGCCTAACCTGATCCTGGATAGAATAAGCGCATGCACCGTCAGCTGATCGCCGGCAACTGGAAGATGAACGGGTCCACGGCAGAAGCCGAGGCGCTGGTCCAGGCCCTGCTCGCAGGGGTGCGCGGCGGCGTGCCGGACGCGGCGGAGCTGCTGGTGTGCCCGCCCTTCACCCAGATCGGGGCGGTGACGCGGTTGCTAGCGGGCAGCAAGGTCGCGGTCGGCGGGCAGGACTGCCATATGGCGTCCAAGGGTGCCCATACCGGCGACATCTCGGCGCCGATGCTGCGCGACCTCGGCGCCACCCACGTGGTCCTGGGCCATTCCGAGCGGCGCCAGAACCACAAGGAGCTGGACGAGACGGTGCGCGAAAAGGTGGTGGCCGCCACCGAGGCCGGGCTGCTGCCGATCGTGTGCGTGGGCGAGACCGCCGACCAGCGCCAGGCGGACGGGCACGAGGACACGGTGGGCTGGCAGCTCAAGGGCAGCCTGCCGCAGGGCTTCGCCGACGGGCGCGGCGTGGTCGCCTATGAGCCGGTCTGGGCCATCGGCACCGGCCGCAACGCCACCGCGGACGACGTGCTGACCATGCACGCCTTTATCCGCGCCGAGCTCGTGCGCCAGTTCGGCGACAAGGGTGCCGGCGTGCGCATCCTGTATGGCGGCTCGGTCAATGCCGCCAACGCTGCCGCCCTGCTCGCGGTGCCCGAGGTGGGCGGCGCGCTGGTCGGTGGCGCCAGCCTGAAGCCCGACGACTTCCTCGCCATCGCCGCCGCCGCGCGCGGCTGAAACTCCGGAACTCCCATGATCGCCGCCCTGCTCGTCCTGCACCTCCTCGTCACGCTGACGCTGATCGGCACCGTGCTGATCCAGCGCAGCGAGGGCGGCGGCCTCGGCATCGGCTCCAGCCAGGGCATGGGCTCGTTCATGAGCGGCCGCGGCACCGCCAACCTCCTGACGCGCACCACCGCCATCCTGGCGGCCGTGTTCATGTTGTTGTCGCTGGCGCTGGCGGTGCTGAACCGCGGCGGCGCCGGACGCGGACGTGACATCCTGGCGGCGCCGCAGGCAGGCGCCCCGGCGGCGCTGCCCGGCGCCCGCGCCCCGGTGCTGCCGGCGCGGCCGCCGGTTGCGCCGGCGCCGATCCCGGGCCACGACATCCTGGCGACGCCGCCAGCGGCGACACCCGCCGCCCCGGCCGTTCCGCCGCCTGCGGCATCGGCTCCCCCGGCATCAACTCCTCCAGCATCAACCTCTCCGGCCTCGCCGCTTGCGACCCCGCCGGTGCCCGGCCACTGACGATCGTCGCGGCCGGTCGATGAGCGGCCTGCCGGTCGTCGTGGTCGGCGCCGGGGCGGCCGGGCTGTCCGCCGCTGCGGTTCTGCGTCGTGCCGGACAGGCGGTCGTGGTGCTGGAAGCGGGCGACCGCATCGGCGGACGGGCCCGTACCTCCCGCCCGCCCGGGCTGCACGGCGCTTCGATCGACGAGGGCGCCACCTGGCTGCACCAGGTGGACCGCAACCCGCTGGTGGAGCTAGCACGTGCCGCCGGCGACAAGCTGCATCCGGGACACGAGGGCGGGCGTCGCCTCATGGTCGGCGACCGGATCGCCACGCGCGACGAGGAAGCCGCCTATGAGCAGGCGGAAACGACATGGCGGGCACGGGCCGAAGCGTTGGCCGACGACCCGGCGCTGCCGGACCAGCCGCTTTCCGTTGCCGGCGACGGGTGGCCGCCCGACCCCTGGCTTGGCAACCTTGAGGCCTGGGAAGGCGCCATCATCGCCGCCGCGGACGCGGACGTGTTGTCGCTGCAGGACTGGCGCCGCAACGGGCTGGACGACGGCGATCTCCGGCCGGAAAGTGGCATCGGCACCTTGCTCGAAATACGGCTCGGGCCGCTGGCGGGCCCGGTGCGCTGCGGGGTCGCGGTGCGGGCGGTCGACTGGAGCGTGCCCGGCCAAGTGTCGCTGTCGACGGATGCGGGACCGGTGCGGGGCTGCGCCTGCATCGTCACGGTCTCGACCGGGGTGCTGCGAGCCGGGCGGATCGCGTTCCTGCCTTCCCTTCCTGCGTCGGTCGCGGTGGCGCTGGACGGGCTGCCGATGGGGCTGCTGAGCAAGCTCGCGCTGCCGGTGCCGGACGGCGCCAGCGACCGGCTGGGCGTGGCGCCGGGGACGCTGGTGGAGCAGCGGCTCGGTGACCGAACAGCGCCGGCGATGCTGCTCGGCGTGCGGCCGGACGGCGCGCCCTACGTAACCGGCTTTTTCGGCGGCCGTCATGCTTGGTCGTTTGCCGGGCGGGAGGCGGCGGCGCTGGAGGAAGCGCGTGAGCGGGTCGCAGCCTCGTTGGGCGCAAACGCGGCGGCGTCGCTGGGTGCGGGCGGCTGGGCCTCGCGCTGGGGCAGCGACCCGCTGTTCGG
>CAXSHC010000082.1:0-9859 GCA_964236745.1 uncultured Acetobacteraceae bacterium | reverse complement strand
CAGGATCTCCAGCGTGCCCTCGCCGTGGATCGCTTGGTCGTTCTCGGCCAGGTTCTTCAGGATGGCGAACATCATGTCCTGCTTGCGCAGGGAGGACGCGTTCTCGATCTGCAGCGATTCTGCATACGACAGCAGATCGGACGGTGTCTTTGCCTTGAGTTCGGCGAGGTGCATGGGACGCCTCGAATGTGCTCGATCGTGCGGAGGGGAGGAACGGTCGGCAGGACGCCGACGGTCGATGCTGACGGGGAGGAACCCCGTGCTTGTTGATCGACACCGTTCCGGATGGAGGATCCCGTGCGGGCAGGAGATGCCGAGGGACGACCACGAAATAGGTGAGAAGTTCCTCCCTTGTCAAGAAGAGGCAGAACCGCGAGGCGGCCCGACATCCCCGACGCCGCGGCAGTGCTTGTCCGGATTTAGAGACCGCTTCCTGCCGGCGTGGATTCAGCTGTTGCTGAGCCAGCCCTTGCGCCAGAACCAGACCATCGGCACCAGGATCGTCAGGCCCATCAGGCCGAGCGCGTACCAGTAGCCGAAGCTCCAACTCAATTCTGGGATGTCCTTGAAGTTCATTCCGTAGATGCTAGCGATCAGGGTGGGCGGGATGCCGACGATGCTGACCACGGTGAGGATCTTGATGCCGTTGTTCTGCTCGATGTTGATGAAGCCCAGCGTGGCGTCGAGCAGGAACTGCACCTTGGTGTTGAGCTGGCCGTCGTAGTCGTTCAGCGAGGCGATGTCGCGCACCAGCAGGCTCATCTGCGCCGAGAACCATTCGCGGTTCACGCAGGGATGGTGCTCGCCAAGGTAGACGATCACCCGCTGCAGCCCGAGCAGGCTGTCGCGTACGCCCGATACCAAGTCGGCCCTGGCGCCGACCTCCACCAGCAGGCCACGCAGCTTGCGGTCGATGTTGTTGCCGCTGCCGTCCTGCGCCTGGAACACCCGCTTGGAAATGTTGTCGAGGTCGCGGCCGCACAGCTCCAGCAGGTCGGCGATGCGGTCGATGATGGCTTCCAGCAGGAGCAGCATGATGTCACTGCTGGCCTGCGGCGCGCTGCTCTTCGCTACCCGCTCGCCCACGGCCTCGAACACCGAGTAGTCGCTGTAGCGGATGGTGACGAGGCGCTCACGGCTCAGCACGAAGCCGACCGGGGCGGAGAAGGACAGGTTGTCGATCCGGCGCACCAGCGGCGTGGACAGGTAGAAGTTGTCCTGCTCGGTGTAGACGCGCGAGGAGCTTTCGATCTCCTCGATCTCCGGCCTGGTGGGCATGCGCAAGCCCGTCAGCCGCTGCGCCAGCAGGCGCTCCTCCTCGGTCGGGTTCAGAAGGTCGAACCACGCGATGTCCGCGAGCTCGGTGTCCGCGGAGGCGGCGAGCGGTGCCCTGCCGGATGGGTGGGAGACGAACATGGACACTTCCTGCAACGAACCAGGCGTCATGAGCAGGGAGCGACGGGGACTGTCAAACGACCACGGCCTTCGTGGGGCAACCGTTCCCGCTGCCGGGACTTAGACCATGGTGCTGGAGGTGTGAGATGGATCCTGCGACAGGTCTTCAACCGGAGGCTCGCGGCGGTACCCCTGCCCCGGCAACAGCTTCTGCCCTAGGGCTCGCCTCGACCCTGGTCCCGACCCTGGCCGGTTCCGACCTGCCCGTGTCGCGCATTTCGGATCCGGCGGCGCTTCCGGCGCTGGCGGACCTCGGGGAGCGGCGCGGGGAGATGCTGTATCGTCGCTTTGGCCGCAGTGGGGAGATGATTTCCGCCATCGGCCTCGGCGGCTTCCATCTCGGCAAGAACGCGGTCAGCGATGACGAGGCAACGCGTCTGGTGCATCAGGCGGTGGATCGCGGCATCACCTTTGTCGACAACTGCTGGGACTACAACCAGGGCCGGTCCGAGCTGCGCGTCGGGGTGGCGCTGGACCAGGGCGGCTACCGCGACCGCGTGTTCCTGATGTCCAAGATGGATGGCCGCACCAAGCAGGAAGCGGCGCGGCAGATCGACACCTCGCTCAAGCGGATGCGCACCGACCGCATCGATCTGGTGCAGCACCACGAGATCCTCCGCTACGACGATCCGGACCGCATCTTCGCCGAGGGCGGGGCGATGGAAGCCTTCGTGGAAGCCAAGGCAGCCGGCAAGCTGCGCTACATCGGCTTCACCGGGCACAAGGACCCACGCATCCACCTGCAGATGTTGGCCGTCGCCGCCGAACGCGGCTTCCGGTTCGACGCGGTGCAGATGCCGCTCAACGTGATGGACGCGCATTTCCGCTCCTTCGCCCACCTCGTGCTGCCTTACCTGGTCGAGCATGGCATCGCGGTGCTGGGCATGAAGAGCTTCGCCGACAGCGTGCTGCTCAAGAGCGGGGCTCCGATCGCCCCGATCGAATACCTGCACTATTCCCTCAACCTGCCGACCTCCGTGGTCATCACCGGGGTGGAAAGCCAGCGCGACCTGGATCAGGCCTTTGAGGCCGTCCGCACCTTCGAGCCGATGGACCGGGCCGCGGTCTCAAACCTGCTGGACCGCAGCCGTCCGCATGCGCTGGAAGGAAAGTACGAGCTGTTCAAGACCAGCGCCACCTTCGACGGCACGGCCAAGAACCCGCAATGGCTGGGCGAGGACGTCGAGGCGGTCACCGAGCTGGCGCCGGTGATGGAGTAGCAGGCGCCAACCGCAGGGGAAAAGCTCAAACCCGTCCATAGCCGAAGCTGTTCCGGGGAACCGGCCTCAGCCCCTCGATCCGGCTTTCCGGCGAGGTGTCGGGCTGGCCCTGCGGCGTGGCCGGCAGCAGCGCCCCGCCCGGCAGCAGGACGTAGCGCGAGATCTGGCTGTTCGGCAGGTTGTGCAGCACCAGAAGCGGAACGGTGCCCGGTCCTGCGGTCGGTGTCAGCGTCCAGCGATCGCTCCAGCTCAGCTGGCGCTGGTTGACGTCGCCGAGCACCGGCTGCGTGTCCACTGCCAGGATGTCGTAGCCGCCTTGGGTGTCGCCGGGGTTGCCGTGCAGCACCAGGGTGATGAAGGTGGGCGAGACCCCGTCTGCCTGGGGCTGGCGACCCTGCCATTCGCCGAAGATCGGACCGGTTGCGGTGGCGCATCCGGCAAGCGCCAGCACCAGAACGAGCGTCAACAGCCGTGAAGGTCGCTGGAAGCCGGATCGCCGATGACAGGACATCGCTCGCACTCCTCCGGCTTGGTGCCGTTCGGCAACCGAACGCACTGAAGCCGTGGAAGGATGCAGGCAATCCTGCCGGAGAAGCCGGCTACCCCGCCGCCGTGCCCGGCATCGGCTCGCTTTTCAGCAGCCGGACGTAGCGCGAGGTCAGCAGCGCCACCGCGCTTGCCACCACCACGCCGGAGCCGATCACCAGGGAGCTGCGTGGCCCAACCAGATGCGCGATGGGGCCGCACAGGGCGAAGCCGATCGGACCCAGGCCGAGCGACACCACGCTGAACATGGCGTTGACCCGGGACAAGACGTCGGTGGGGATCCGTTCCTGGATCGTGGTCTGCACGGTCACGTTCAGCACCGCGAGCGAGGCGCCAAAGATGGCGCTGCCGACCGCCACCGGAAGAACCGGGGCGTGGAACGCCAGCAGGACCAGCGGTGTCGTCAGCAGGGCTGCCGCCAGCTCGAACGCCACGAGGGGGCGCAGGAAGCGGAGGCGCAGGATGAACAGGCCGCCGACCATGCCGCCGACGCCGGTGGCGGAGGCGATCAGGCCCCACAGCTTGGCGCCGTTCGGCAGGGATGCGAACAGGACCGGGCCGAGAACGAAGAAGGGTGCGAAGGCGACCAGGTTCAGAAGCCCGTACTGCGCGGTGATGAGCTGGAGCCAGCGGTGCTGGCGGAACTCCTTCCAGCCGAGCTTCAGGTCGGTGACGAACGAGGCCGATGGTACGGACTCGTGCGTGGAGATGCGCATCAGCGACAGGCAGGTGGCGCTCAGGGCATAGGACAGGGCGTCCACGCCGATCGCCAGCGGCGCCTTGCCGGAGGCGACCAGCAGGCCGCCGAGCGAGGGTCCCAGGATCGCCGACAACGAGCCGGTGATGCTGAGGACGCTGTTGGCTTCCTTGAGATGCTCGGGCCCGGCGACCTGTGGGATCAGCCCGCCTTCCGCGGGAGCATAGAAGGCGTTGCCGACCCCGACGCAGGCGGCCATCGCCAGCAGGGCGCCAAGCGGCGGATGGCCGATCGCCAGAAGCGTCGCCAGCACGACCTGGCTGACGCAGCGCAGGATGTCGGAGCCCATCATCAGGCGGCGCCTCGGCCACCGGTCGCCGATCACGCCTCCGACCAGCATCAGGACGATCGTCGGCGCCGTTTGTGCCGCCAGCACCAAGCCGATCGTGGTGGCGGAATACTTCAAGGTGAGCAGCGCAAAGGTCAGCGCCACCGGCACCACCGCCGAGCCGAGGGTCGAGGCGGTGGTCGCGGTGAAGAACAAGGCGAAGTTGCGCTGGCCGAGAAGGGTCCGGAAGCTGCCGTACAGAGAAGCGGACGCGCTCGGGGAGGGCGGACGGTTCGAGCGGTTCGTCATCGTGGCGGTTCCTGTCCGGTGATGCCGAACCGGCGGCACGCCTCCAGCGGTTCGGGCGGGGTCGGGTATCAGGTCGGGCGTTCGGGGCACGAGGCAGATCGATCAGTCAGAAGCACATGGTCGGAGCGGGCCCGAACAATTGTTCGGCAGGCTGCTGCGCCGGTTCGAGTACATGAAGCCGCTTCCAGGGGCCGGGATGATCAGGCAGGCGGAGGGGTGATCAACAGGCGAGGCCTCCGCGGCGTCCCAAAAAACCGACAAAAGGCGCCGGCTAGTCTGGTTAGCTTGATCGGACGGTCCTTGTCCCGACAAAACAGGGTAAGGAAACATATTCGCCGGGACGGGAGGGCTTGCCGCCACGTCGGCCTTCGCCGGTTCGGCGGGAATGGAAGCGGGCTTGCAGGAACCCGATGCGGTGCACCTCGTCTTCGTCGCATGCTGTCCTGGAGTGCTGCCGGCATGTCGATCGCGACCTTCGCGGTCGTGCTCACCGCGACCGCCGGCGTCATCGTGCGGCCCTGGCGGCTGCCGGAAGCGGTGTGGGCGATCGGTGGCGCCGTGCTCCTGGTGGTGCTCGGGCTGTTGCCGGCTTCGGTGGCCTTGAGCGCGATCAACCGCGGCACCGACGTCTACCTGTTCCTGTCCGGCATGATGCTGTTGTCGGAGGCGGCGCGTCGGGAAGGCTTGTTCGGCTGGCTGGCCGCCTTTGCCGTGCGCCGTGCCGGCGGATCGGCGCGACAACTGTTCGTGCTGGTCTACGCGGTCGGCGTGGTGGTGACGGTGTTCTTGTCGAACGACGCGACTGCGGTGGTGCTGACGCCGGCGGTGCTCGCCGCCGCCCGGGCCGCAGAAGCGGATCCGCTTCCTTTCCTGTTCGCCTGCGTCTTTGTCGCCAACGCGGCCTCGTTCGTGCTGCCAATCTCCAACCCGGCCAACCTGGTGCTTTATGGCAACCACATGCCGCCGCTGTCGGCCTGGCTCGAGCGCTTCCTGTTGCCGGCGGCGGTCTCGGTGGTGGCTAGCTTCCTGGTGCTGTTGCTGGTCGAGCGGCGGTGCCTGTCGGGCCGGATCCGGCCCGGCATCCCGCAGCCGAGGCTTCGCGGCGGCGGCTGGACCGCGCTGGCCGGGCTGGTCGTCACGGCACTTGTGCTGCTGGGTGCCTCTGCCGCGGGGATCGCGCTCGGCCTGCCGACCTGCCTTTGCGGGCTCGGCACCGTTGTCGTGGTCCTGCTCGCCAAACGCGAGGCACCCTGGGCGCTGGTGCAGGGCATATCGTGGGGGGTGCTGCCGCTGGTCGCGGGGTTGTTCGTGCTGGTGTCCGGCCTGGACCGGACAGGGTTGCTCGCGGCCCTCGCCAGGGTCCTGCACGACGCGGCGCTGGCCGGGACCGGGCTCACGGCCTGGGCCTGCGGCACCGGGCTGGCGCTGCTGTGCAACTTCGCCAACAACCTGCCGGCCGGGTTGGTCGCCGCCCAGGTCGCAGCGCAGGGCCAGCTACCGAGGTCGGTGGTCGACGCGCTGCTGGTCGGGGTCGACCTCGGCCCGAACCTGTCGATCACCGGGTCGCTCGCCACCATCCTGTGGCTGGCCGCGTTGCGTCGCGACGGGCTCGACGTGTCGTTCGGACGCTTCCTGCTTCGAGGCATGCTGGTGATGCCGGCGGCCCTGCTACCGGCACTCGCGGTTCTGCTTCTGCGCTGATGCGTGACCTCCGCGGCCCCCTGCGGTAGAACCCCCCGTCCCGGAGGGTCTCCAACCGTGAATCCGCAATCCCAGACCATGCTGCCGGCATCCGCCCCGGGTGCCGATCCGTCGGTCCCGGTTTCGGTGCGCCTCGCCGCCCGGGCGGAGGTCGATCGCGCGGATGCGCTGCGTCCGAACACCCTGCGCTCCGGTCCCGACGAGCGCGGCCGCTTCGGCATCTTCGGCGGCCGCTTCGTGGCCGAAACCCTGATGCCGCTGATCCTGGAGCTGGATCAGGCCTACGAGGCGGCCAAGGCCGATCCCGCCTTCCGGCAGGAACTCGACTTCTACCTGAAAGACTATGTCGGCCGTCCCAGCCCGCTTTGGCATGCCAGACGCCTCAGCGCCGAGCTCGGCGGCGCGCAGATCTATCTCAAGCGCGAGGAGCTGAACCACACCGGCTCGCACAAGCTCAACAACGTCATGGGCCAGATCCTGCTGGCCCGGCGCATGGGCCGCACCCGGATCATCGCCGAGACCGGTGCCGGCCAGCACGGGGTGGCGACGGCCACCGTGTGCGCCCTGTTCGGCCTGAAATGCGTCATCTACATGGGCGCCACCGACGTCGAGCGGCAGAAGCCCAACGTGTTCCGCATGCGCCTGCTCGGTGCGGAGGTGCACGCCGTCACCACCGGCGCCGGCACGCTCAAGGATTCGATGAACGAGGCGATGCGCGACTGGGTCGCCAACGTTTCCGACACCTATTACCTGATCGGCACCGTCGCTGGCCCGCATCCGTATCCGGCGATGGTGCGCGACTTCCAGTGCGTGATCGGCGACGAGGCGCGCGTGCAAATGAAGGAAGCAGTGGGCCGCCTGCCGGACGTGGTGGTGGCCGCCGTGGGAGGCGGCTCCAACGCCATGGGCATCTTCCATCCTTTCCTGGACGATTTCGAGGTGCGGCTGGTCGGCGTGGAGGCGGCCGGGCGCGGCCTCGACAGCGGCGCGCAGGCGGCCAGCATTAGCCGCGGCCGTCCCGGAGTGTTGCACGGCAACCGCACCTACCTGTTGCAGAACGCGGAAGGCCAGATCACGGAAGCGCATTCCATCAGCGCCGGCCTGGACTATCCCGGCATCGGTCCGGAGCACGCTTGGCTGCACGACATCGGCCGCGCCGAATACGTCGGCATCACCGACGACGAGGCGCTGGCCGCGTTCCAGCTTTGCACACGCACCGAGGGCATCATCCCGGCGCTGGAATGCGCCCACGCCCTGGCCCACGTCGCCAAGATCGCGCCCGCCATGAGCCCGGACCAGATCATCCTGATGAATCTGTCCGGACGCGGCGACAAGGACATCTTCACCGTGGCGGAGCACCTGGGGGTCTCGTTGTGAGCCGGATCGCGGCCCGGTTCGCGACGCTCAAGGCCGAGAGCCGCGGGGCGCTGATCCCGTTCCTCGAGGCGGGCGACCCCGACCTCGCCACCGCCGAGGCGATCCTGCACGGAATGCCCGCGGCGGGGGCGGACCTGATCGAGATCGGCGTCCCGTTCACCGATCCCATGGCGGACGGCCCGATCATCCAGGCGGCGTCGAAGCGCGGCCTGGCAGCTGGTGCCACCCTCGGCCGCACCCTGGAGATGGTGGCCCGCTTCCGTGCCGCCGACGCCGATACGCCGGTGGTGCTGATGGGCTATCTCAACCCGATCGACAGCTACGGTCCGGCCCGGTTCTGCGCCGACGCGGCTGCGGCCGGCGTGGACGGGCTGATCGTGGTCGACCTGCCGTCGGAGGAAGCGGACCTGCTGGAAGCCGACGCCCACGCGCACGGCCTGGACATCATCCGCCTGGTGGCGCCGACCACCGCCGATGCCCGGCTGCCGCTGGTGCTGAACAACAGCTCCGGCTTCATCTACTACGTCAGCATCACCGGGGTGACCGGCACGCGGTCGGCCTCCGACGCGGACCTGGCGGCAGCACTGCCGCGGCTGCGCGCGGTGACAAACCTGCCGGTGGCGATCGGCTTCGGCATACGCAGCCCGGCGCAGGCCGCGTCCGCGGTGCGGATCGCCGACGGCGCGGTGGTGGCGTCGTCGCTGATCGAAACCCTGGCGCGCAGCCTGGACGCGCAGGGACGCGCCGGGCCGGACACAGTGCGGCTGGTGCTGGACCAGGTCAGGACGCTGGCGGACGGGGTGCGCGGGGCGCGCGTGAAGGAGATCGTGGCATGAGCTGGCTGACCACCTATGTGCGGCCCAAGGTACGCAACCTGCTCGGCAAACGCGACGTGCCGGACAACCTTTGGACCCAGTGCGAGTCCTGCAACCAGATGATCTTCGCGCGCGAGCTGGAGAAGTCGCTCAACGTGTGCCCGCATTGCGGCCACCACATGCGCGCCCTGGTCGCCGACCGGCTGGCCTGGACCTTCGACAACGGCGAGTGCACCCGGATCGAGCTGCCCCGGGCGGCATCCGACCCGCTCGGGTTCCGCGACCAGAAGCGCTATGTCGACCGGATCAAGGAGCAGCGCGCGAAGTCGCAGCTCGACGAGGCGCTGGTGGTGGCGCACGGCGCGATCGGCGGGGTCAAGGCCGTGGTCGCGGTGATGGCGTACGAGTTCATGGCCGGCACCATGGGGGCGGCACTCGGCGAGGGCATCGTCGCCGCCGCCCGCCTGGCGGTGCTGCAGCAGGCGCCGCTGATCGTGTTCACCGCGTCCGGCGGCGCCCGCATGCAGGAAGGCATGATCAGCCTGATGCAGATGCCGCGCACCACCGTCGCGGTGCAGATGGTGAAGGATGCCGGCCTGCCCTACATCGTGGTGATGACCAACCCCACCACCGGCGGCGTCACCGCGTCGTTCGCCATGCTGGGCGACATCCAGATCGCCGAGCCGAACGCCTTGATCGGCTTCGCAGGGCCGCGCGTGATCGAGCAGACCGTGCGGGAAACGCTGCCGGACGGGTTCCAGCGCTCCGAGTTCCTGCACGAGCACGGCATGCTCGACATGGTGGTGAAGCGGGGCGACATGCGCGACACGCTTGGCCGCCTGCTGCTGCTGCTGAGCGTCAAGGACGCGTTCGCCCACGCAGCCTGAACGGTTTGGGGCCGCTCCCCGTGATGGCCTCGTCCGTGCTGCCGGCCGTGCCGGAGTTCAGCGGCCGCAGCGGCGTGGTGCTGCAACGGCTGCAGCGCCTCTACCCGGTGCTGATCGACCTCAGCCTCGGGCGGCTGGAAGTGCTGCTGGGGAAACTCGGCCATCCGGAGCAACGCCTGCCGCCGGTGATCCACGTCGCCGGCACCAACGGCAAGGGCAGCACCTGCGCCCATCTGCGCGCCATCGCCGAGGCGGCGGGCCTGGTCGTGCATGCCACCACCAGCCCGCATCTGGTGGACGTGACCGAACGGTTCCGGGTAGCTGGGCGACTGGTGGACGAGGCGACGCTGGTTGCGGCGCTGGAGCGTATCGAGGCGGTCAATGCCGGCGCTCCGATCACCGTGTTCGAGGTGCTGACCGCCTGCGCCTTTCTCCTGTTCGCAGCAACGCCCGCCGACCTCGCGATCATCGAGGTCGGGCTGGGCGGCCGGTTCGACGCCACCAACGTGCTGCAGGCGCCGGCT
>CAXSHC010000081.1:0-9899 GCA_964236745.1 uncultured Acetobacteraceae bacterium | reverse complement strand
TTCATGTTGTCGCGCAGGTAGTCGAAGCCGAACTCGTTGTTGGTGCCGTAGGTGACGTCGGCGGCGTAGGCGGCGCGGCGCTCCTCGTCGGCCAAGTTGGGGATGATCACCCCGGTCGACAGGCCGAGAAACGCGTAAAGCTGGCCCATCTCCTCGGAGTCGCGACGGGCCAGGTAGTCGTTCACGGTGACCACGTGCACGCACTTGCCGGACAAGGCGTTGAGATACACCGGCAGGGTGCCGACCAGGGTCTTGCCCTCGCCGGTGCGCATCTCGGCGATGCGGCCGGAATGCAGCACCATGCCACCCACCAGCTGCACGTCGAAGTGGCGCATGCCGAGCACGCGGCGCGATGCCTCGCGCACCACCGCGAAGGCTTCCGGGAGCAAGGAGTCCAGGCTGGCGCCGCCGGCGATGCGGGTGCGGAATTCGATCGTCCTGGCCGCGAGTGCCGCGTCGTCGAGCGCCTCCACCTGCGGCTCCAGCACGTTGATCTCGGGCACGCGGCGCTGGTGCGCCCGCAGCGAGCGGTCGTTGGCGGAGCCGAACAGGGAGCGGGCGAGAGAGGCGAACATGCAGTTCTTCCGGATGGCGTCCGCCCACGGCGCTGCCTGGGAGCCGGTTCCGGCGGCACCGGACCCGGCGCGCCACCGCCCAAGCCGGGCCGCTTGCGCGCGATCGGTATGCCCGGCGTCGGCCGGGCGTCACGCGGTGCTTCAGATAGGACCGGGGCCGTCGCGGGTCAACCAATCCTCCCGCCAGCGGGGGGCTGCGGTGGGGGGCGCGGGCCGCCGCGCAAGGGGGTCGCTTGTGACAACGGCGCGGTTTTGCCATCATCGCCTAACGCGTCATTCAAGGGTTCCCTGTTCATGCGGCTATCCAGCCCGGCTGCTGCCATCACGGCAGCGGCCTTGTTCGTTTCTGCTTCCTCGCCTGCGGCTTTCGCTGCGCCGGCGCACAAGAAGGACGCCGCCACGCCGGCCGCCGCCGCGGCGGCACCGGCGGCGCCGCGCAACGAGAACCCGGTGGTGGCTTCCGTGAACGGCGACCCGATCCGGCTCGACCGCGTGCGCGCGGCGGCGCAGTCGCTGCCTGACAACGTGCGCGGCATGCCGCCGCAGATGCTGTTCCCGATGATCGTGAACCAGCTGGTGGACCAGAAGGCGCTGCTGATCGAGGCGCAGAAGCAGGGGCTGGCCAAGGATCCGGACGCGCAGAAGGCGATGCAGAACGCTTCCGACCAGGCGCTGCAGAACGTCTACCTGACCCGGATCGTCGGGCCGCAGGTCACCGACGACGCGATCAAGGCCGCTTATGCCAAGGACTATGCCGGCAAGCCCGGCGAAAAGGAGGTGCACGCGCGGCACATCCTGGTTGCGGACGAGAAGACCGCCGACGACATCATCAAGAAGCTGAAGGCGGGCGGGGATTTCGCAGCCCTGGCCAAGCAGTACTCGACCGACAAGGGCACCGCCGCCAGCAGCGGCGGCGACCTCGGCTGGTTCAAGCAGGGCGACATGCTGCCGGACTTCTCGGCCGCCGCGTTCTCCATGAGCAAGAACCAGGTGTCGGACAAGCCGGTGCACACGCGCTATGGCTGGCACGTGATCCAGGTGCTGGACACGCGCGTGTCCACGCCGCCGGCGTTCAACACCGTGGCGGCCCAGATCCGCCAGAAGATGATCCAGACCGCCGTGCGCGGGGCGGTGGACAAGGCGGTCGCCCAGGTGAAGGTGGTGCGCTACAACCCGGACGGCACGCCGATCAGCGACAAGACGCCGCCGGCCGCCGGTGCCGCCGCCGCGGGCGCGCCGCCGGTGCCGAGCCAGGGCGCACCGGCGACCCCGGGCGCCCCGCCAGCCGGGGGCGAGTGACGCGCTGAGCCGAGGTTCCGCCGCGGGGCGACGCTGATGGCTATTCCGGTTTCGCCGCTGGCGCGGCCGTTCCCGGCGATGGCGCCGCTCGCGGGGGTGCGGCTCGCATCGGGGGAAGCGGGCATACGCTACCGCAACCGCGTCGACCTGGTGCTGGCCGAGTTCGCGGCGGGCACGAGGGTCGCCGGGGTGTTCACGCGCAACCGGTGCCCGGGGGCTCCGGTCGACTGGTGCCGCGCGTCGCTCGCCGGCGGGACCGCGCGCGGGCTGGTGGTCAATGCCGGCAACGCCAACGTGTTCACCGGGCGGGCCGGGCGGGAGGCCACCGAGGCCACCGCGGCCACGGCGGGAGCGTTGCTGGGCTGTGCGGCGTCGGACGTGTTCCTGGCGTCCACCGGGGTGATCGGCGAGGTGCTGCCATACGAGCGGATCACCGCGTCGCTGCCGGCGCTGCACGCGCAGCTGTCGCCCGCCGGATGGGAAGCGGCGGCGCGCGGCATCATGACCACCGACACGTTTCCGAAGGGCGCGCACCGCACCGCCCGGATCGGCGACACGGTCGTGTCGATCCAGGGCATCGCCAAGGGCAGCGGCATGATCGCGCCGGACATGGCGACCATGCTGTGCTTCGTGGCGACCGACGCCGCCCTGCCCGCCCCGGTGCTGCAGGCGCTGCTGGCGGAGGGGGTGCGGCGCTCCTTCAACTGCACCACGGTGGATTCCGACACCTCCACCAGCGACACGGTGCTGTTGTTCGCGACCGGGCAGGCCGGCAACACCCCGGTGGCGGACGCGTCGGACCCGGCGCTGGAAGCGTTCGCGCACGCGCTCGACTCCCTGCTGCTGGAGCTGGCGCTGCTGGTGGTGCGCGACGGCGAAGGCGCGACCAGGCTGGTGCGCATAAACGTGACGGGCGCGGAAAGCGACGGGTCGGCGCACCGGGTGGCGCTGGCGGTGGCGAACTCGCCGCTGGTCAAGACCGCGATCGCCGGCGGGGACGCGAACTGGGGCCGCATCGTGATGGCAGTCGGCAAGAGCGGGGAGCCGGCGGACCGCGACACCCTGTCGGTGGGCGTGGGTGGCGTGTGGATGGCGCGCAACGGGGCGGTGGTACCGGGCTACGACGAGGCGCCGGTGGTGGCGCACATGCGTGGGCGGGAGCTGGAGATCGCGGTCGACCTGGGCTTGGGCGGCGGGCGGGGCCGCGCCTGGACCTGCGACCTCACCCACGGCTACATCGACATCAACGGCAGCTATCGGAGCTGAGCATGTCCGCCACCTTTCCCGGGCCGGCGGAGCCGCCGGAACGGCTGGTCTGGGCCTATGCCGGCTTCTGGTGGCGGGTGCTGGCGTGGCTGCTGGACTCCGTGATCCTGGCGCTGGCTGACACGCTGGCCGGCCTCGTGACCGGGTTGCGGCAGGTGGGCATCCACATGGAGCCGCCGGGGGACGAGCCCGCCACCGCGGCCGCGTTCACGCCGGCGGCCCTGCACAGCGTGCAGTTCCCGATGCCGGGGCATCTGCATGTGCATGGCGGCGGGCTGTCGCTGTTGTCGCTGCTGCTGGCGATCGCGTATTTCGTGCTGCTGGAGTCGTCGCGTTGGCAGGCGACGGTCGGCAAGCGGGTGTGCCGGCTGCGGGTGACGGACCTGGCCGGACGGCGGATCGGCGTCGGGCGGGCGCTCGGGCGCTACGTGGGCAAGTTCGTGTCGGCGCTGCTGCTGGGCATCGGCTTCCTGATGGTTGGCTGGACCCGGCACAAGCAGGGCCTGCACGACCTGATGGTGCACACGCTGGTGATGCGGCTGCGCCCGGCCGACGCGGTGTTCGCGTTCCAGCCCCCAGCAATCCCTTGACGCCGTGCCGGGAAGCCACGCCTGAACCGCATTGCTACAGACGCCGGACCGCACGCGTGACTATCATGATCAGCCCGGTCATACCGGCGCGCTGCCAGATCGAGGACCGATGAACCATTCCGTCACACCGGCCAGCCTTGCTCCCGAGGGCCTTGCTCCCGCGGGTCTTGCTTCCGGTGGTCCAGCTCCCTGCGGGCTGCGGCAGGACCTCTCCGCGCCGGCGCCGGACCTGCGCCGGATCAACGCTCATCCGGACCACTGGTATCCGCTCGCCTGGTCGCGCGAGCTGAAGCGCGGCGGCACGCTGGCGGTGTCGTTCGCCGGCGAGCCGATCGTGCTGGTGCGGCCGAAGAACGGGCCGGTGTTCGCGCTGGAGGACCGCTGCGCGCATCGCCAGGTGCCGCTGAGCAAGGGCACGGTGGACGGCTGCGCGGTGCGCTGCTGCTACCACGGCTGGGCCTACGAGGCGTCGGGCAAGTGCATCGACGTGCCCTACCTGCGCGACCGGCTGCCGAACGGGGTGAAGGCCTATCCCTGCCGCGAGGTGGAGGGGCTGATCCTGGTGTTCCCGGGCGACGCGTCGCTGGCGGCGTCGACGCCGCTGCCGGGGCTGGGATCGCTGGCCAACCCCAAGTACAAGACCCGACGCTTCGGCCGTGTGGTCGGCTGTCACTACAGCTTCATGCACGAGAACCTGATGGACATGAACCATCAGTTCATGCACTCGAAGCAGATGGGGCAGATGAAGCCCCGCGTGCTGGGCCAGGGGCGCGGCGACGGCTGGGTCGAGGTCAAGTACAGCTTCAAGCGCACGGGCGGCAAGCAGCCGCTTGGCGAGGCGGTGATCTTCGGCGAGCGTCGCTCCGGCGAGCAGAATACCGCCGAGCGCGACGTGATGACCATACGCACCGAGTATCCGTACCAGACCCTGCGCATCCAGTCGGAAGGCGAGGATCCGGTGATGGACCTGTGGATCGTCTACGTGCCGCTGGACCGCGCGCAGAAGACCAACCGGGTGTTCGGGCTGTTGTCGGTGAGGAAGCCCAGGATTCCAGGCATCCTGAACGTGGCGTGGCCGCTGCTGGTGATGTTCACCGAGCGGATCTTCCGCGAGGACCGCGAGATCGTGGAGCTGGAACAGGCGGCGTTCGATGAGGAAGGCCGCGACCGCAACCAGGAAGTGTTCCCGGTGATCCGCTCGCTGCGTTCGCTGCTGGTGGCGTGCGGCGTCGACAGCGCCGAAGCGTCCCGGGCCGGTAGCGCCCACGTCGCCTGACCGGATGACGCCGGAGCGAGCCCCGGATTCCGTTCTCGCGACGGAACGGTTCGTGCTGCGTCCGTTGCAGCCGGAGGACGCCGAGCAGGTGCACCGGCTGGTGAACGACTGGGCGGTGGTGCGCATGCTGAGCCGCCTGCCCTTCCCGTATCCGCGCCAGCTCACCGACGAATGGATCGCCTCCACCGAGGCGCAGCGGCAGGACGGCAGCGCCTGGCACTTCGCCATCATCGACCGGCGCGCGGTGGCGGATGGCGGAGTGGATGGCGGGTCCGACCGGGTGCTCGGCTGCCTCGGGCTGCGCATCGACCCGGCGTCGCGCAGCGGGGACCTTGGCTACTGGGTCGGCGCCAAGTTCTGGAACTCAGGGGTCGCCGGCGAGGCGGCGCGCCGGGTGTCGCACTGGGCGCTGGCCAACCTCGAGATCGACCGGCTCACCGCACAGGTGTCCACCGACAACCCGGCTTCCAGCGCGGTGCTGCGACGGATCGGCTTTCGCGAGACCGGGCGGGGCCGGCAGCCGTTCCTGGCGCGCGGCGGCGAGCATCCGGTGCTGGTGTTCGAGGCCCGCCACGACGACCTGTCGGGCCCGGAGCTGGCCACGGCACCGGAACCGTTGCCGGCCGCCGCCGTGCCGAACCGGCGCACGGTGCTGGTCGCCGCCTGCGCGCTGGTCGACGCGGACGGGCGGGTGCTGCTGGCCAGGCGGCCGGAAGGCAAGGCGATGGCGGGGCTGTGGGAGTTTCCCGGCGGCAAGATCGAGCCGGACGAGACGCCGGAAGGCGCGCTGATACGCGAGCTGCGCGAGGAGCTGTCGCTTGACGTGTCGGACGCGTGCCTGGCGCCGCTCGCGTTCGCCAGCCATGCCTATCCGGCGTTCCACCTGCTGATGCCGCTCTACCTGTGCCGGCGCTGGCACGGCGTTGCCACGCCACGCGAAGGCCAGACGCTGGCCTGGGTGCACCCCGACGCACTGGACCGCTACAGCATGCCGGATGCGGACAAGCCGCTGGTGCCGCTGCTGCGCGGCTTCCTGTGACGCCGGTCGCGGCGCGGCACGGTCAACACGGTTCCGGCCATCCCCCTGCCCGGCTGCTGGTCCCGGTTTCGGCGGAACGCTTCACGTCGTCGAGCAGATGGGACAGGTGCCGGGCGTGGTCGGCCCCTGGGGTGGTCCGCGTTTCGTTGCGGATGTCGTCGCGCAGCGCGGCGTAGATCCCGGCGACGCTGGCGGCGGCATCCGGCAGCGGTGCCGGAACACCGTCGAGCCGCTGCTCCCGGTTGAGCGGCCGGCGCAGGCGGCCAGATTGGCAGCCGCGCGGCGCACCGCCTTCGAGCACAGGGTGCCGGTGTCGCCGGTGATCTCGAATCCGGACGGGGTGTCGTCCGCAGGACAGCCTCCCGCCACTTCGATCGACGCCGGGGCGCCGGTCTGGAGCCTGGCTTGGACCAGCCGGGGGTCGGGGGTTCCACGCGTGGCGTGGTCGGTGCCGATCCACACCTCGGGGAACCGCGCCGTGACCACGGCCGAAACGCTTACCAAGCGTCCCAGCACCGCGGCAGCGACGTCAAGGGTGTGGGCGCTCTGAACGCACGGAACACGGGCGGCGGATAGGCGGGTCAGCCAGGCCGGAACAGGTTCTGCGGCAGGCCCGGCACCTCGACGCGGAAGCGGAACAGGCCGCCGGCGAGCGGCTGTCTGGCCAGGGCATCGTCGTCCAGTCCCTTGCGGGCGGTGGACACGAAGGCGGTGCGCAGGTCGGGGTCACCGAACGCGATCTTGGTGACGTGGTCGCAGGGAAAGGCAACGAAGCCGTCCCGGCTGCCGTCGGGGCTGTAGCGCTGCACGCCGCCGCCTGCCCAGAGCGCCACCCACAGGGTACCGGCGGCGTCCACCGCCATGCCGTCCGGAAAGCCGTGGTCGAGCTCGGCGAACAAGCGCTTGTCCAGGGGCGTGCCGTCGGCGGAAAGGTCGAAGGCGTAGATGCGTCGCGCCGCCGAATCGGTGTGGTAGAGCCGCTGCCGCGCCGGGTCGAAGGCGGGGCCGTTGCTTACCGTGTAGCCGGTGTCCATCAGCCGCGGGATGATGGGATCGGCCAGGCCGTCCAGGCGGTAGAGCGAGCCGGTTGCCGCTTCCTCGGGATCGTGCATGGTGCCGAACCAGAGCCGGCCGTCGCCGTCCACCGCGCCGTCGTTGAGGCGGTTGTCGTGCAGAAGCGGCTCGATCGGGTGCAATGGGCCGAACGTGCCGTCCCCGGGCGAGAAGGTGCGCAGGCCGTCCTCGTGCCCGCACAGCAGTCCGCCGCCGTTCATCGGCACCACGAAGGTGGTACGGGCCGGCGCGTTCCAGCTTTGGCGGGCGCCGGTGGCGGGGGTGTAGCGGTGGAGGCAGCGGCTGGGGATGTCGACCCAATACACCGCCTGCTCGGACGCGGACCAGCTCGTGCCCTCGCCGAGCCCGGCCTTCTGGTCCCACACGCATTCGGGTGCCGGAAACGTTGTCATGCCTCACCTGTTGGACGCTGGCCTCGTCCTGCCTACCGGAGCCCCGCCCGCATGACCACCGTCGCCCCCAGCCCCGCCGTGAACTCCGGCGCAAGCCCCACTGCCGCCATCCTGGTGATCGGCAACGAGATCCTGTCCGGTCGTACCCAGGACGTGAACGTGCAGTTCCTGGCGACGCGGCTGGGCGCACTCGGCATCCCGGTGCGCGAGGTCAGGGTGATCCCGGACGTGGCGAAAACCATCGTCGACACCGTGTGCGAGCTGCGCGCGCGCTACGACCACCTGTTCACCACCGGCGGCATCGGGCCGACCCATGACGACATCACCAGCGCCTGCATCGCCGACGCGTTCGGCGTGCCCTGGGAACCGCACGAGGAGTCGATGCGGCTGCTGGAAGCGCACATCGCGCCGGGCGAGTTCAACGCGGCACGGCAGCGCATGGCGACGCTGCCGCGCGGCGCGGTGCCGATCCCCAACAGCGTGTCGGTGGCGCCGGGCTTCACCATCGGCAACGTCCACGTGATGGCGGGGGTACCGCGCATCATGCGGGCGATGTTCGACGCGCTGGAACCGGAACTGGGGCGGTTCGACCCGGTGCGCCAGGTGGCGGTGCATGGCGAGCGGCTGCTGGAAGGGGCGCTGGCGGAAGGGCTGGAACGGATACAAGGGGAGCATCCAACGCTGGACGTGGGATCGTATCCGTACGAGCGGCCGGACGGGCGGCGCGGGGTGGCGCTGGTGGCCAAGGGAACAAACGACGCGACGCTGAACAGCGTTCACGACGCGTTGTGGTCGCTGATCGCGGGCCTCGGCGCAGCTCCGGTGGAAGGCGAGCCGCCGCCCTGATCCTCGTGCCGTGGCCCGAGCCGTGGATAACGGGGCGTGGACAAGGGGTCGCCGGCCACGCACCGTGGCGGCTCCGCCTCGCCACGATGGGAAGTCGATGGTCGCCAGGATCATGCGTGTCGCCGTGCTCGCCACCACGCTTTGGCAGGCCGGCTGCGCCAACGATCCGGTCGTGCCGCCGCCTGCGGACTGGACGCAGCCGGCCAACCTCGGGCGGGACGGGCTGCGCGCGACCGCCTATCACGACTCCGGGGCATATCTGCACGATCTGGCGGAAGTGGACGAAGCGGCTGCGGCGTGGCTGGTGGCCAGGGCGCCGCATGTCCGCAGGCCGGCGCTGGTGCTCGACATCGACGAAACCTCGTTGTCGAACTGGGTCGAGATCAAGGCCAACGGCTTTGGCCACTTCAACACCGGACGCTGCGACTCGCTACCGCTCGGGCCGTGCGGCTTCGAGGCGTGGGAGCGGCTGGAACAGGCACCTGCCCTCCCACCCACGTTGAAGCTCTACCGGCGGGCGAGGCAGCTCGGGATCGCCGTGTTCTTCATCACCGGACGCCATGCCGACGCGACCGGCGCGACCGCAGCCAACCTGCGGCAGGCGGGCTATGCGAATTGGGACGGGCTGTTGCTGGAGCCGCAGGGCAGCCACTTCAACAGTGCTGCGGACTTCAAGGCGCCGACGCGGGCGGCGATCGAGCGGCGGGGCTACACGATCCTGGCCAGCGTCGGCGACCAGCGCTCGGACCTCGACGGCGGCCATGCCGAGCGCGGCTACCTGTTGCCGAACCCGTTCTACTTCATCCCATGAGGCCAGATGCGACGGCCTTGACGGCGTAGCGGCGCCAGACCACTCGCCGGCCGATGGCGGGGTCGGGGGGCAGCCGCCTGGTGACGGACGGCGGAGCATGGCGCAGCACCAGGCGGCGCTGCTGCGTGTTCATCGATTTCCAGGCGAGATCGGGGCTTGCCGCCTGCGCGGGCAGCTCGGCCGGCAGGCCCAGGATCAGAGCCACCTGTACCCGTTCCGACTTGGTCGCTATCGCCCAAAGCTGCGGCAGGGCCAGGGCTTCGCTCCGGACCAGCCGGATCGCTTCCAGGACCCGCATCTCCCGCCCTCCCCGCCGAACCGGAAACAGCATGACGGGAAAAACCTGCCGAACGGTTAAGGCGTCGCGAGGCGGCCCATCGCCAGGTACTTCTCGCGCCGCTGCGCCTTGAGGGCGGCGGGGTCAAGCCGGCACAGGCCGGGCAGCGCAGAGGCGAGAAGCTGCCGCACCGACTGCATCGCAGCTTGCGGATTGCGATGCGCGCCGCCCAGCGGCTCGGGCACGATCTCGTCGATCAGCTTGAACTGCTTCAGGTCCTGCGCGGTCAGGCGAAGCGCCTCGGCGGCGGCGGTCTTCTGGCTGGTGTCGCGCCACAGGATGGAGGAACAGGCTTCGGGGGTGATCACCGAATAGATCGCGTGCTCCAGCATGAACACGCGGTCGCCGGCAGCCAACGCGATGGCGCCGCCGGAGCCGCCCTCGCCGATCACGG
>CAXSHC010000080.1:3499-9917 GCA_964236745.1 uncultured Acetobacteraceae bacterium | reverse complement strand
TGGACGAGGCGGCGCTGGCCTCGGGGCGCGGCGTGACCCGGACGCTTGCGGCCGTCGTGCTGTCCGGGATGCTGGCCTGGCCCGACGAGGCAAACGAAAGCGAGATCGAGTTCGACGGCGCGCGCTTGCTGTGACCCCCCCCGGTTGACGGCAGGGCCCGCTCCGGCCTCGGATGGAAGCGATGATCAGCTCCCAGCCATCCAAGCAGCCGCCCAGGCAGCTTCACGTCAACCTGTTCGAGATGAACTGCGTCAGCCACATCATGCACGGCTTCTGGGTGCATCCAGGCAACAACCGGCACCGCTTCAACGACCTCGACTTCTGGACTGAGACTGCGCAGATGGCCGAGCACGGCTGCCTCGACGCGGTGTTCCTGGCCGACGTGATCGGCACCTACGACCGGTTCCGCGACGGCCCGGAGACCGCGCTGCGCGAGGCCATGCAGATCCCGTCCAACGATCCGCTGCTGTTGATCCCGGCGATGGCCGCCGTCACCCGGCATCTTGGCTTCGGCGCCACCTTTTCCACCACCTACGAGCCGCCCTTCGCCTTTGCGCGGCGCATGTCTACGCTGGACCATCTTTCCAAGGGCCGGGTCGGCTGGAACATCGTCACCTCCTACCTGCCCAACGCCGCGCGCAATTTCGGCATGGCCGACGAGGTGCCGCACGACCACCGCTACGAGATCGCCGACGAGTATCTCGACGTGCTCTACAAGCTCTGGGAAGGTTCCTGGGACGACGATGCGGTGGTTCGCGACGCCGGGCGGCGGGTCTACACCGAGCCGTCCAGGGTCCGTTACATCGACCACGTGGGCGACAACTTCCGCGTTGCCGGCCCGCATCTGTGCGAGCCGTCGCCGCAGCGCACGCCGCTGCTGTACCAAGCGTCCGGCTCCGCCGCCGGGCTGGAGTTCGCGGCACGGCACGCCGAGGTGCTGTTCATCGGTGGCCACACCACGCCCGAGGTGCGCGCCAACATCGCACGCGTCCGCGAGCGCGTGGTGGCGCACGGTCGCCCCGCGGACGCGGTGAAGTTCGTGGTGATGGCCGGCGTCGTGGTCGGGCGCACCGACGCGGAGGTGGCGGACAAGCTCGCCACCTACCGCTCCCTGGTCAGCGTGGAGGGCGCGCTGGCGCACGCGCTGACCGCGATCGACATCACCGCGTATCCGCCCGAGCTGACGCTGGGCGCGCTGATCGACCGCGGCGAGCCGCAGGCGGAAACGCTGCTTCGCCGCTTCCGGCGCGAGCAGACCGTGGGCGAATCGCTGGCACAGATGGCGGGGTTGAGCGAGGGCCGGTTCTTCGTGTCCGGCACCCCAAACGTGGTGTGCGACGAGATCGAGCGCTGGCTGGACCAGGACGGCATCGACGGCATCAACCTGCGCCAGTACCTGTCGTTCGAAACCCTGCGCGACTTCATCGAGCTGGTGGTGCCGGAGCTGCAACGGCGTGGCCGGTTCCGCACCGCCTATGCCGACGGCGAAACGCTGCGCGAGCGCACCTTCGGCCCCAGGCGCGCCCGGTTGCCGGCCGAGCACTTCGCCGCCCGCTACCGCGACCCCGCGATGCTGCGCGCACCCCCGGACCGGCTGCGCTTTCCGAAGATCCCGTGACCTGCCATCTGCGCGCCGCATCCCAGGCGGGCCGGCGCGGCCTTATGCAGCCTTTATGGACATGACGGGATTGGAAATGTCGCCCTTATGTGCAGGCGACTAGGACGGTACTCGCGCCGGAACAAGGAACACGCGTGAGGAAGCAATCGTCCGGGCCGATGGCGATGAGCATCGCCGCCCTCGGCATTGTCTATGGCGACCTGGGCACCAGCCCGCTCTACACCTTCCAGACAGTGGTGGGCGACGCCGGCGGCAAGATCAGCGCCGACGTGGCGCTCAGCAGCCTGTCGCTCATCGTCTGGGCGCTGATCCTGACGATCTCGATCAAGTATTGCCTGGTAGTGATGCGTGCCGACAACGGCGGCGAGGGCGGCATCCTCGCCCTGGTGTCGATGCTGAGCCGGCCGTTCGAGGGCCCGCTGCTGAGCCGGGGCAGGCTGCTGATCGCGGCCGGACTGCTGGGGGCAGCCCTGATCTACGGCGACGGCATCATCACTCCCGCCATCTCGGTGCTAAGCGCGCTGGAAGGCTTGAACGTCGCCACCGACGCGTTCAAGCCCTACGTGCTGCCCCTCGCCATCGCCGTGCTGATGGCGTTGTTCGCAGCGCAGCCGTTCGGCACGGCTAGGCTGGGGCGGCTGTTCGGGCCGATCATGCTCGTCTGGTTCGCCGTGATCGGCGTTATCGGCCTGGTTGCCATCGTGCGCAGCCCGGGCGTGCTGGTGGCGCTGGACCCGCTCCGGGGGATCCGGTTCCTCCTGACGCACGGCTGGGGCAGCCTCGTCGTGCTCGGCGGGGTGTTCCTGGCCCTGACCGGCGGCGAGGCGCTCTACGCCGACATGGGCCATTTCGGCCGCAGGCCGGTGCGGATCGCCTGGACCACGGTGGTGCTGCCGGCGCTGCTGCTCAACTATGCTGGCCAGGCGGCGCAGCTGCTGCGCGACCCGAGCCTTGCCGCCAACCCCTTCTTCTCCGAGGTGCCGCACTGGGGGGTGTATCCGCTGGTGACGCTGGCGACGGTGGCCACCATCATCGCCAGCCAGGCGATCATCACCGGCGCTTATTCCCTCACCCGGCAGGCGATCCAGCTCGGCTGGCTGCCGAGCCTGGTCATCCACCAGACGTCTGACCTGGAATACGGCCAGATCTACGTGCCGGTGGTGAACTGGATCATGATGGTGGCCACCGTCGCGATCACGCTCGGCTTCGGTTCCTCGGCCCGGCTGACCGGCGCATTCGGCACCGCGGTCGCCACCACCATGATGCTGACCACGCTGCTGTTGTTCGACGTCATGCGCGAGCGCTGGCGCTGGAAGCTGGCCGCGGCGCTCCCGGTGGTGACGCTGTTTTTGCTGGTCGACGTGGCCTTCTTCTTCGCCAACCTGCTCAAGGTCCTGGACGGCGGCTACGTGCCGCTGCTGTTCGGCACGGCTTTGTTCACGATCATGGTCACCTGGCACCGGGGCGTGCTGCTGGTGCGGGCGTCCCTCCTGCCGGAGGCGGAGCAGGACGACACGCTGCGTCGGCTGTTGCAGGACGAGACGCTGCCGCGCACCGACGGCAGCGCCGTGTTCCTCAGCCGCCGCGCCACGCAGTTTCCGCCCCTGGTGGCCCGCCACCTCGCCCTATTCGGGGCGCTACCGCGACAGGTCATCACCCTCTACGTGAAGTTCGAGACGGTGGCCCGGGTCGCGAACGAGGAGCGCGTAACGGTGGAGCGGATCGCCCGGACCGCCCAGGGAGAAGTCTGGTCGATGGAAGTCCGGTTCGGCTTCTTCGAGGTCCCGAACCTGGTCACGGCCCTGGAGGACGCACGCGAGCGGGGCTGCGCGGTCGACCTCGACCGCGTGCTGTTCTTCGCCGCCAACGACGACGTGGTCGCAAGCGCAGACAACCGCAAGCTCGCCTCCTGGCGACGCATGGTGTTCGGCTTCCTGTACCGCAACGCCGTGCGCGCCCCGGATCGCTTCGCGCTTCCCCGCAGCCGCTTCATCGAGATCGGCCGGCAGGTCGAGCTGTAGGGGCCCGGTCGTTCCGCGACTGTCAGGCGCTGGTTCCATGCGGGCGTGCCGCATCCGGCAGGTGGAACAGGACCACGTGTTCTCGGGTTACCATCAAGCAGGGCCGGTCGCTCCTTCCACCGAGCAGCGCGGCTGATAGTTGAACCGGGGATGACGCCCGGCCATCGCCGCGACATCCTTTCACACGCCAGCGACGTTGGCTGCGCGCGCGGGCTTTCCGCGGCGGCTTGCCAGCCTGGCATCGTTCAGATCGGGAGGAACTCCTTCATGCGTGCCATCGGCTACCGTGAGCCTGGCGGAATCGACCGCGACGACGCCCTTCTCGACATCGAGCTGCCCATGCCCGAGGCCACCGGGCGGGATCTGCTGGTGGCGGTGAAGGCGGTTTCGGTGAACCCGGTCGACACCAAGATACGCAGAAGCGCCAGGCCGGACGGAAACGACCCGAAGGTGTTGGGCTGGGACGCGGCCGGGATCGTCCACGCGGTCGGGCCGGAAGCGTCCTTGTTCCGGCCGGGCGACGCCGTGTTCTATGCGGGCGCGATCGGGCGGCCGGGCAGCAATGCCGAGTTCCAGCTGGTGGACGAGCGCATCGTCGGCGCGAGGCCGCGAACGCTGGACTGGGGTCCTGCCGCCGCCCTGCCGCTGACGGCGGTCACGGCGTGGGAGATGCTGTTCGACCGGCTGGACGTTCGCCGGCCGGTGCCGGGTGCGGCGCCGGCGATCGTGATCATCGGCGGCGCCGGCGGGGTGGGCTCGATCGCGATCCAGCTGGCGCGCGTTCTGACCGGCCTCACGGTGATCGCCACTGCTTCGCGGCCAGAAACGGTGTCCTGGGTGCGCGAGATGGGCGCGCACCACGTGGTCGACCACAGCCGGCCGCTGGCTGGGCAGGTCGCGGGCCTGGGCCTGGGCGCCCCGGCCTTCGTGTTTTCCACCACGCAGACCGACCGCCACCTCCCGGAGATCGCGGAGATGATCGCGCCGCAGGGCCGCTTCGGGGTTATCGACGACCCACCGACGCTCGACATCACCCCGTTCAAGCGCAAGTCGGCGTCGGTGCACTGGGAGCTGATGTACACCCGGACGATCTACCAGACCGCAGACATGGCCGAGCAGGGCAGGCTGCTGAACGAGGTGTCGCGCCTGGCCGACGACGGCACGCTGCGCAGCACGGTGACCCACAACGAGGGCCCGATCACCGCTGCCGCCCTGAAGCGCGTGCACGCGCTGATCGAAAGCGGACGCGCCCGCGGCAAGATCGTGCTGGAAGGCTTCGGCGCCTAGCTTGCTGGCTGGAGCCGAACGCCGCGTCCGGTGCGGGGGACGTAGGTGGCGGCAGGCGTCCCGATCAGCTCCGTGTCCGGATGGGCAACAAGGTTGGCCGCGTGCATGCAGCCGATCCTGCCGATTCCCCGGCCGACCGCTCCCGGCTTGCGTCACAGGCGGAAGCGGACCTATCGCTAGGATCGGGCTATCGGCTGCGCCGGATTGTTCCGGACATGGCGGATGGCGGCGCGAACGGAACGGATCCAGGGAACGGCTTGATGATGGAACCGGCATTTCGTTCCGTTAGGGGATTTTCGATGGCACGACCACATGGGTGACGTAGCGGAGCCACCCGAAACGGCGGCAGTTCCCGACTTGTGCGCGCCGGGAACGCCCTCGATCATTCCGGCCGAAACGCCGGTCGAAACCCCTCGGGACTTCAAAAGCCTTCGCGCCCTGATCATGGCGCGTCGCCAGATGCTGCCGAAGCGGCTGGTGCAGGCAGGCGACTTCGCGATCGACCATCCGCAGGAGATCGCCTTTGGCCGCGTGGCCGACCTCGCCGCCCAGGCGGGGGTGCAGCCCTCGACCCTGGTGCGGTTCGCCCAGACGCTGGGCTATTCCGGCTTCTCCGACCTGCAGGCGGTGTTCCGGGCGCATGCGCGGCAGCGCTGGCCGGACTACCGCGAGCGTCTGGAAACGCTGGCGGCCGACGCGCCGGCGCAGGCCGCCGACCCGAACTCGCTGTTGCACGGCTTCGTGCACGCAGCCCGGGTGTCGCTCGACCACCTCGAACAAACCGTGAACGCGGACGCGCTCGACGAGGCGGTGCGCCGGCTGGCGGAAGCGCGCTCGATCAGCCTGGTCGGCACCAGGCGGGTATACCCGGTGGCGCTCTACCTGAGCTATGCGCTGCGCAAGCTCGGCGCCCGCTGCGAGCTGGTCGACAACGCGGGCGGCCTCGGCCACCGCCAGGTCGAGCTGCTGGGGGCCGAGGACGTGGTGCTGGCGGTCAGCTTCACGCCCTATGCCGCCGAAACCCTGGCGCTGTGCGCGGCCGCGTCCCGCGCCGGCGCCGGCGTGATCGCCATCACCGACAGCCCGTTCTCGCCGCTGACGGAGGTGGCCGAAACCTGGCTGGAGGTGGCCGAAACCGACCATGCCGGCTTTCGCTCGCTGTCGGCCACCTTTGCGCTCGCCACCACCTTGTCCGTGGCGCTGGCGGAACGGCAGGCGCGGTTTCCGAAGCAGCAGGTCCTGGGCCAGCAAGAGAATAAAAGTCCCACTTCAACCCGGTAATGGAATGGCATACGCCTCCTGACCGGGCCGGCCGGGAGAACATCATGCACGAGATCGAACAAGCGCCGCAGGTCGGGATCGGGCTGATCGGCAGCGGCTTCATGGGCCGTGCGCACGCGCTCGCGTTCCGCAACGTAGGCGGTGTGTTCCCGCTGGCCCGGCAGCCGCGCCTGGAGCTGCTGGCGGACCATTCCGAACAGCATGCAGCCGT
>CAXSHC010000080.1:767-3489 GCA_964236745.1 uncultured Acetobacteraceae bacterium | reverse complement strand
CCTCGCTCGGCTTCCGCCGCGCGACCGGCGACTGGAACGCGCTGGTGCAGGACCCGGCGGTGGACATCGTGGCGATCGCCACCCCCAACCGCCTGCACGCGCCGATGGCGCTGGCGGCGATCGCCGCGGGCAAGCACGTGTATTGCGAGAAGCCGTTGGCGACCACGCTGGCGGACGCCATCGCCATGACACGCGCCGCCGCGTCGGCCGGGATCGTCACCATGGTCGGCTTCAACTACCTGAAGAATCCCCTGATCGCGACCGCGCGCGAGATCGTGCAGAGCGGCGAGATCGGCACGATCACCGGGTTCCGCGGCATCCACGCGGAGGACTTCATGGCCGATCCGGACGCGCCGTTCTCGTGGCGCTGCGAGCCGGCGGAAGCGGGCGGCGCGCTGGCCGACATCGGCAGCCATATCCTGTCCATGGCGCGCTACCTGCTGGGCGAGGTGGAAAGCGTGTGCGGCCGGCTGGACACGATCCATGTCGAGCGTCCGCTGCAAGGCGGCGGCCGGCGCGCGGTGTCGATCGACGACCAGGCCAGCATGCTGGTGCGCTTCGAGGGACGTCCCTTCACCGCGAGCCTAAGCGCCAGCTGGCTCAGCCGCGGCCGCGACATGCAGCTCGCCTTCGAGCTGACCGGCACGCGCGGCGCGCTGTGCTTCACCCAGGAGCGCTTCAACGAGCTGCGGCTGTACCACGCGGGCGGGGAGCCGGGACGCGCCGGCTTCACCACGATCAACGCCGGCCCTGCGCATCCCGACTACGCGGCGTTCTGCCCGGCCCCCGGACACCAGCTCGGCTTCAACGACCTCAAGACCATCGAGGTGAAGCGCCTGCTCGACGCGGTGGCGGGCAGGGCGCCGAGCGACATGGACTTTGCCGGCGCCCTGGCGATCGCGCGCACGATCGAGGCGATCCGGCTGTCCTCGGCGCAAGGCCGCTGGGTCGCGCTGGACGAGATCGACGACGCTTGAAGCGGAACAAGGCGAGCCCGTTCCGCAAAAACGATCGCGCATCGATCGCGCAGCCGGAAACCTTGTCCCCCAACTTCCGGACGCTTCGGCCGGACGGTGCTGCCGTCCGGCCAGCCGGCAAGGCTCCGTCAGCGGATCGAGGCACTCGACAGGGCGATGACCTTTGCCGCGTCGTTCTTGGTGATCAGGTTCGGGCCCGACGCCACGTCGCCGCTGGGCAGCAGCCCGTAGCGCACCCGTTGCGCCAGGAACAGCACCGGCAGGTAGCCCTGCAGGTAGGGCTGCTGGTCCACCACGAACACCGCCTTGCCGTCCACCACGTCCTGCAGGATGCCGGGCGACAGGTCGAACGACGCGACCTTCACCTTGCCGGTGCGGCCGAGTTCCTGCACCGCCTGCACCGCCGGCTCGCTCACCAGGCTGGCGTTCAACCCGATGATGCCGTCGATGGCCGGATCCGAACGCAGCGCCGCCTCGATCTTCGACTTCGCAACCGACGGGTCCGCCTCGGTGGGCAGCACCTTGGAGTTGCCGCCGAAGCCCGCCGCAAAGCCGGCGCAGCGCTGGTCCAGCGCCACGTTGCCGACCTCCTGGTTGACGCAGATCGCCTTGGTCGCTCCCGCGGCCGCGAGCGCCTTGCCCGCCGCGCGACCGGCTTCCGTTTCGTCCTGTCCCACGTTCAGCAGCGCGCCCACCTTGTGGCCGTTGGCCGGGGAGCCGTTGGTGGTGATCACCGGGATCCCCTGCGCGATGGCGCGCTTGATCGGGCCCGACAGCGCGTCCGCGTCCGGCACGGTGGTCACCAGCCCGTCCGGCTTCTGGTTCGCCGCCGCGGTGATCAGGTTGGCCATCTGGGTCATGTCGAAGTTGTCCGGCTGCCGGATCTCGAGATGCACGCCCAGCTGCTTCGCCGCGTCCTGCGCGCCGTGCTTGATGACGTTGTGGAATGGATCGGCCGCCTGGCCGTGATCCACCAGGATGATGGTGATGGGCTTTTCGGGGCCGGCCGCGTGGGCGGCGGTGCCGGCGGCAGCGGCGAGGGCGGTGGCGGTGGCAAGCAGCACCGTCTTGAAGCGCGTCATGGTGTTTCTGTCCCGGTTCTTGTTGGTTGATCGCTTAAGGCAAACGCGGCGGCGGGATGCGACCGGCCCGCCGCCGATGCGGTTTCAGGCCGGAACCTGCTGCGGCTGGCCGGTCTGGTGGGCGAGGGTGGCGGCGTCGGCCAGCATCTGGGCCCGAAGCCCGTCCTGTCCGTTCGGCCGCGGCGCGGTGCCGGACGCGACGCTGTCGAGGAAGTGGTCGAGCTCGCGCTGGTAGGCCGGGGTGTAGCGTTCCAGAAAGAAGTCCACCACCGGAGCGCCGCGAAAGCCGCTGGCATCGGCCTGCTCCACCGTGGAGCTGTGAACGTTGTGGGCGCGCAGCATGCCCTTGGCGCCATGAACCTCGACGCGCTGGTCGTAGCCATAGGTCGCGCGGCGGGAATTGGAGATCTGGCAGATGCGGCCGGACGCGGTCTTGAGCAGCACCGCGGCGGTATCGACGTCGCCGGCCCGCCCGATCGCCGGGTCCACCAGCGATGATCCCACCGCGTGCACCTCCACCGGCTCCTCGTCCAGCAGGAAGCGCGCCATGTCGAAATCGTGGATCATCATGTCGCGGAACAGGCCGCCGGAGCGCTCGATGTAGGAGACCGGCGGCGGCGCCGGGTCGCGCGACAGAATGGTGACCAGCTCGATGGCGCCCAC
>CAXSHC010000080.1:0-757 GCA_964236745.1 uncultured Acetobacteraceae bacterium | reverse complement strand
CGCAGCCGGCGCTGCAACTCGGCCAGATGCGGGTCGAAGCGGCGGTTGAAGCCGATCATCAGCGGCACGCCGCTTCGCGCCACGCTGTCGAGGCAGGTGCGGATCCGTTCGGAACTCAGGTCCACCGGCTTCTCGCAGAACACCGCCTTGCCCGCCGCCGCCGCCCGTTCGACCAGCTCAGCATGGGTGTCGGTGGAGGTGCACACCATCACCGCCTGGATGGAGGGATCGGCCAGGATGGCGTCCACCTCGCGCACGGGCACGTCCAGCTCGCGGCCCAGCGCTTCCGCGGCCGCCGGCACCACGTCCGCGACCGCAGCGAAACGCGCCTTCGCGTTCGCCGCGACGTTGCGGCCATGCAGCGCGCCGATGCGTCCGGCACCCAGCAAACCCACCGAGATCATGCTCATCCTTTCTGTGTCGATGGTGTCCGGCGCGGCCATGACCGGAACAATCATTCCGCTCCGGCCGGCACCGTGAAGGCTTCCCGGAAGCGCTGCAATGCCAGCTCGTCGTTGCCGGATGCCCATCCTTCCAGGCCGATGGTGCCGCGATAGCCGAGGTGCTGCAGCTCGCGGGCGATGGCCGGATAGTTGATCTCGCCCGTGCCCGGCTCGCAGCGTCCGGGCACGTCGGCCACCTGGATCTCGCCGATAAAGGGCAGCGCCCGGCGCAGCAGCCCGATCAGGTTCCCTTCGCCGATCTGCGCGTGGTACAGGTCGAGCATCAGCCGCAGCCCCGGCCGGTCCACCGCCCG
>CAXSHC010000079.1:6023-9917 GCA_964236745.1 uncultured Acetobacteraceae bacterium | reverse complement strand
CCGGCTTCACGCTGGCCGCCCACGACCTCGACCTGCGCGGCGCCGGCAACCTGCTGGGCGACGAGCAGAGCGGCCACATCCGCGAGGTCGGCATCGAGCTGTACCAGCAGATGCTGGAGGACGCGGTGGACGACCTGCGCCGCGAGAAGGGCAAGAAGAAGGCCGCCGACCGCGACTGGACCCCCAACATCGTGCTGGGGCTGCCGGTGCTGATCCCCGACACCTATGTGCCCGACCTGGCCGTCCGGCTCGGGCTGTACCGGCGCATCGGCGCGTTGCCCGGCGATGCCGAAACCGAAGCGATGGCAGCCGAGCTGGTGGACCGCTTCGGCCCGCTGCCGGAGGAGGTTGGCAACCTGCTGGAGGTGGTGACGCTGAAGCGCCTGTGCCGCGCGGCCGGGGTGGAGAAGCTGGAAGCGGGGCCCAAGGGCATGGTACTGCAGTTCCGCGGCAATAGCTCCGGAAACCCGGAAGGCCTGGTGCCCTGGATTGGCAGCAGGGGCGGCGAGATGCGCCTGCGCCCGGACCACAAGCTGGCCATCCAGCGCGAGATGACCACGGCGCAGCGCATCGGCCTGGCCCGCGACGTGGTCGGGCGCCTGAACCTGCTGGCCGAGGGAGCCAAGGCGGCGTGAGCGGGGGCGGCATGAGCGGGGGCGGCATGAGCGAAACCACCGGCAACCGGTTCAAGGACCGGCTGCGGGGCGCGACCCAGATCGGGCTCTGGCTGTCGCTCGCCAACGCCTATACCGCTGAGATCTGCGCCGGGGCCGGGTTCGATTGGCTGCTGATCGACGGCGAGCACGGGCCGAACGACCTGCGCTCGATCCTATCGCAGCTGCAGGCGGTCGCGGCGTTCCCGTCCGAGGCCGTGGTGCGCGTCCCGGTGGGCGAGACCTGGATGATCAAGCAGCTGCTCGACATCGGCGCGCGCACGCTGCTGGTGCCGATGGTCGAGACCGCGGAACAGGCGGAGGCGCTGGTCGCCGCGGTGCGCTACCCGCCGCGTGGCAGGCGGGGCGTCGGCGCCGCCGTCGCGCGCGCCTCGGGCTTCGACCGCGATAACGGCTACATGCGCCGCGCCGACGCCGAGAACTGCCTGCTGGTTCAGATCGAGACCCGGCTCGGGCTCGACAACCTGGAGCAGATCGCCGCGGTCGACGGGGTGGACGGCCTGTTCATCGGCCCGGCCGACCTGTCCGCCTC
Source organism: uncultured Acetobacteraceae bacterium (assembly GCA_964236745.1). GTDB lineage: Bacteria > Pseudomonadota > Alphaproteobacteria > Acetobacterales > Acetobacteraceae > Lichenicola. The sequence goes on along the minus strand of CAXSHC010000079.1, from coordinate 8,711 downwards.
GCTCGGCCACCCAGGCGATCCCACGGCGCCGGCGGCGCAGGCAGCGATTGACGACGGGCTGCGGCGCATCGTCGCTGCCGGCAAGGCGGCCGGCATCATCATGGGCGACGAGGCGCTGGTGCGGCACGCGATGTCGCTCGGCGCCAGCTTTGTTGCCGTCGGCACCGACGTGTCGCTGTTGTCGCGGGGCAGCGACACGTTGGCAGCCCGTTACGGTTGCGGCGGCGGGACGCAGCCAGACGGGGCTGCCAAGGTCTATTAATAGGATCTATTGACGCCCTCGCCGGGCGCGGCGCTCCCGGTGGTTCCCGTCAGCGCAACGGCAGCGGCACGTTGTTGACCGTCAGCACGCCCTGTTTCAGGGCGAGGTCCCAGTCGGCCTGGTCGCCCTGGCGGTGCGCCACCAGCTTGACCAGGAACAGCGCGGTGCGCAGCCCTCCCAGCCCGGACGCGTTCGCGGCGTCGAGCAGCGTGTCGAAACCGTGCGCGGTGACATGGCCCTCGCCTTCGTCGTCCCTCGGATCGTGCGCGAGGGTGACGCGGCCCTGGCCGTCCAGCGTGGTGTCGCCGCGCCGTGCTTCCGCCCGCTCGATCGTCACCGGAACGGGCTCCGACGGATGGCCGGGCGAGGAGATCAGCCCGGGAAGCCGGTCCGCCGGCGCCGAAGCGTGCACCGTCAGCGCTTCCGGCAGCAGCCCGGCATCGGGCTGGTTCGACACAGCTCCCTCGACCGCGACCGTCAGATGCGCCGCCTGCCCGCCGCCGTCCAGACGCAGCAACAGTCGGCGGGCGCCGAGGCGGGTGTTGCCCGACCGGATCGACACGCCTGACCAGGTGAACTCCGCCGTGCCGCCATGGCCGAGCGCCCGCGCCAGCGGATCCACAGCACCGTGGAGCAGGGGATCCGGACACGCGTCGGGACGGTCCGACAGGGCCACGAGCACGGCGGCGGCGGCCGCGGTGGACGCTTGTTCGAGCGCGGCGCTGGACAGGCCGGCGCCGTGCCCGCTCGCCTGCAGGTGCGCCGCATGCAGCGACGCGTCAGGCACGGCCGGCAGCAGCACGTCCGCGTGGTCCGCCTCGAAGCCGATCCCGCCCTGGCTGCCCTTGCCCGGGTTCGCTTCGTGCAGGCCGGCGGCATGCACCGCGGCACAGCCGGGCAGCGACAGCCCGGCGGCGCGCGCGCCTCCCGGCAGGAGTCCGAGGGACAGGAGCAGGGCGGCAAAGGCCGGAACGGAGCGATGGGTCATGCGGCTGCCAGGGTGGCGCAGCCTCCGCATCGTGGCAATTCGCGCCGCCGGTCACATCTGTCTTGGGCGTGCCATTGAACGCAGGATGCCATGCCCAGACCAGACCCATTCCTGCTGGCGCTGGTGGCCATCGTGCTGCTCGCCTCGTTCCTGCCGGCCCGGGGCGAAGCGGTGCCGCTGTTCCGGGACCTAACCGTGATCGTGATCGCGGCCATGTTCTTCCTGCAGGGTGCGCGGTTGTCGCGCACGGCGATGCTGGCCGGGCTCGGGCATTGGCGGCTGCACCTGTTGATCCTTTGCTGCACCTTTGTCCTGTTTCCCATGTTGGGGCTCGGGCTGCACGCGCTGTTGCCGAGGCTGCTGACGCCGACGCTGTGGCTTGGCGTGCTGTTCACCTGCCTGCTGCCCTCCACCGTGCAGTCCTCCATCGCCTTCACCTCCATCGGCGGCGGCAATGTGCCGGCGGCGGTGTGCTCTGCCACCGCGTCCAACCTGTTGGGGATCGCGGTGACGCCGCTGCTGGTCGGGCTGGTGCTGGCCGGTGGCGCGCACGGCCTCGCGGTATCGGGACGGGGCGTGCTCGATATCGTGCTGCAGCTGCTGCTGCCGTTCGCCGCCGGCCAGCTGCTGCAGCCGGTGATCGGCGCCTGGGCGGTCCGCAACAAGGCGCTGCTCGGCATGACGGATCGCGGCTCGGTGCTGGTGGTGGTGTATACCGCCTTCAGCGAGGCGGTGGTGCAGGGGTTGTGGCGGGCGGTGCCGGCGTCGCAGCTCGGCCTAGTGCTGCTGGTCGATGCCTTGTTGCTGTTGGTGGTGCTGCTCGCCACCCGTTATGGCGTACGGGCGCTAGGCTTTTCGCGTTTCGACGAGATCGCCATCGTGTTCTGCGGCTCCAAGAAGACGCTGGCTTCCGGCGTGCCGATGGCAGGCGTGCTGTTCCCGGTGGCGATAGTCGGCCAGGTGGTGCTGCCGTTGATGATCTTTCACCAGATACAGCTGTTCGCCTGCGCCCTGCTGGCCCGCCGCTACGCGCGGCAGGCCATGGCGGGGGAGCCGGTCAAAAGGTGAAGTTCAGCCGTCCGTAGTAGAAGCCGCCGTTGATCGGCACGGTGGACGAGGTCTGGTTGTAGTAGGCGACGTTCAGGTAGGACAGCTCGAGCGGCAGGCGTCGCGGCCGGACGTTGAACAGGTCGTTGGCGCCGATCGCCACGTGCCAGTGCGGCGCGATGCGGTAGCCCACCTCCAGGTCGGTCAGCCATTCCGGCAGGTTCTTGAACTCGGCGAACTGCGTGCCGGAATACTGCAGCGCCGCCGGCGCCTGGTCCTCGTAGGTCACGTCGCTGGTGGTCTGGCCGTAGCGGGTCAAACGGCCGTTCACGTCGAACCGGCCGATCTTCCAGAATGCGTCGAGGATGATCTTGGAGCGCGGCGCCGCCGT
>CAXSHC010000079.1:0-6013 GCA_964236745.1 uncultured Acetobacteraceae bacterium | reverse complement strand
GGTGGTGAGGTAGCTGATCCCCTGCGCGGTCAGGAACGGGTTGCCGAACGCGTCGGTGCCGTTGTGGTGCAGACGGGTGCGGTTGAGGTCGATGCCGGCGGTCCAGGTCACGGTGCCGTAGCGCCGGAAGTCGGTGAGGTAGTTGACGTTGATGTCCATCCCCTGCGTGCGCGTGCTGGCACCGTTGGCGAAGTAGTAGGCGGAGATGTCGTTGGTCTGGATGCCCTGCGGCAGGGTGGCGCCGGTGTCCTCGATCGCGGTCTCGGCAGCAGCACCGGTGACGCCGCCGGCTCCCACAATGCGGTCGCGCAGGTTGATCTGGTACACGTCGGCAGTGATGCTGAGGTTGGGCAGCGGCTGCAACACGATGCCGGTGCTGGCGTTGGTCGAGCGTTCGGCCTTGAGCGGCACCGCGCCGATCGAGCGTGCGCCGGCAGACGAGGTGGCGAGGATGCCGCTGGCACCCGTCGGCGACACGTTGAGCGAGGAATAGTTCTCCTCCGCCAGCGTCGGCGCGCGGAAGCCGTTGGAGATGGTGCCGCGCAGCGCGAACCACTTGGTGAAGTCGTAGCGGCTGGAGATCTTGCCGTTCTCGGTGTCGCCCGCGTCGGTGTAGTGCTCGAAACGGCCGGCGAGGTCGACGTCCCAGTGCGGCAGCGGATGGGTGTCGTAGTCGAGGTAGCCCGACCACACGTTGCGCGAGAACGAGCCGGCGTTGGCCGGCAGCAGCCCGGCGAAGCCCTGGGTGCCGCCGAGCAGGTAGGACGCCGGCGAGCCGGCGCCCAGCCTGTACACCTCCGAACGCTCCTCGGCGCCGAAGGCGAAGTTCATCGGCATGCCGAACGCGGTGAATGGCCGGGTGAAGTCGAGGTTGTTGGTCCACTGCGCGTTCTGCTGGCTTTGCGCCAGCACGGTGGTCGGCGTGAAGCCGACGGCATAGCCGTACTGGGCGTTGCCGGTGGCATAAAGGTTCGGGTTGCCGGTGTGCTTGTTGCCGATGTTGGAGATATCGGCGCCATAGGTTGTGCTCAGGTCGGCATGGAAGCCGAACACGTCGGGCGCCTTGACCCCGATCGTGGCGGCGTAGTCGTTCTCCTCGTCGGTTTCCAGCGGCGAGAAGCCGAACGGATACACTTGCGGCAGCTTGCTCGGCACGCGGTAGTTCTCGTACGCCTCGCTGTGGCGGTGGCCGTAGGTGATCAGTCCGTAGCCCGCGACGCCCCCGAACGCGTCCTCGACCAGCGTCTTGCCGAACTCGACGCTCAGCGTTTCGCGCGTTTCCTCCGGCAGGCCGTTGATCTTGTTCGAGTCGGACGGCTCGGTGTAGCCGCCCGCCTTGAAGGCGGAACTGCGGTCGTCCACCGTCTGCGTCACGAAATGGTCGGCGTGGTAGATCTGTCCACCCAGGTGCACGTAGCCGTCCCGGCCGAACGAGAACCCGCCGTCGGTGTCGAGCTGGTACTGCCAGCCGTCGCCGTTATAGGCGTCCGCGCCGGTGAAGGCGGTGGCGCTGCCGCCGTGGTCGGTCTTCTTCATGATGACGTTGACCACGCCGGCGATGGCGTCCGAGCCGTACTGCGCCGCCGCCCCGTCGCGCAGGATCTCGATGTGGTCGATCGCGGCGGCCGGGATCATGTTCAGGTCGACCGGCGTCGCACCCTGTTCCGGCCCGGCATCGGCGGTGATGTTGGATGTCTCGTGCCGCCGCTTGCCGTCGATCAGCACCAGCACGTCGTTCGGGTTCAGCCCGCGCAGCCGGATCGCCGCTACCAGCGCCTGGGTGTCCGCGCCATAGGCCTGCACGCTGATCGACGGGTCGGTGCGGGTGAGCTGGTCGCTGAGGTTGGGCTGACCCGAGCGCGCCAGCGTAGCGGCCGAGATCACGTCGATCGGGCTGGTGCTGTCGCGCGCCTTCTTGCCCAGGCTGCGCGTGCCGGTGACGATCACGCTTTCGCCGTTGTCCGCGGCGGCGGCGGACACCGCAGCGCCGCTATGGGTAGTGGACAGCCCGGTGGGCGCCGTCGAGGCTGGCACCGCGTTGGGATCGATCGCCGAGGGGGTGCTGGCGGCGGAAGCGACCTGCGTGCCTGCCGACTTCCTGTGCGCCTTGTGGGCGTGGCGGTGGACGGCAGGGACCGGGGCGGCGGTCGCGGCACTGGTCGAGGCCTGGGCCAGCGCGGGCAGCGCTCCGATTGTCACAGCGAGCGGACATGCCGTCAGCATCAGCAAGGTTCGAAAGGTCCTCGCACCCATCATTCGCATTCCCGATCTCCATCCAGGCCCGTTGGTCCGGGCGTCGCATCGCGAGGGCGTCGGATCGTGCCGCAGCCAACCCGCTGCCCATTCGGGATGACTCCAACAGTTTCGAGACGAAACGCAAGGCAAAATATGCTCTAATAACACGCAGTTTTTGCCATGAGACAAATGTACATCACGGCTAGTGATCACAAACTAGCCATATGGCTATGAAACAACCTACTTGACGGAGCAAAAGGAGGGCGCATAGCCTACCACCGCAGCACATTGTCGCAGCATCGCGGGAGCACAGCGCCTTGAACCGACTGAGCGGGATGGAGCCGACGCGCCGGCAGCTGCTGATGCGCATTGGCGTGGCTGCCGGAAGTGCCGCGATGTACCAGGCGATGACCCGCCTCGGCCACGCTGCCGGCACCGATTTCGGCGGTTCGCCATCCTTGGCCGGGGCCAGGCCCGGCACCACCGTGCTGGTGCTGGGTGCCGGGCTCGCCGGCATGCTCGCCGCGTTCGAACTACGCCGCGCCGGCTACAGCGTGCGCGTGCTGGAGTACCAGGGGCGTTCCGGAGGCCGCAACTTCAGCCTGCGCGGCGGCGACACCCTCACCGAGCTCGGCGGCGCCACCCAGCACGTGAAGTTTGCAAGCGGGAACTACATTAATCCCGGACCCTGGCGTATCCCGTATCACCACCAGGGTTTGCTGCATTATTGCAAGCTGTTCGGCGTGCAGCTCGAGCCGTTCATCGAGGTCAACCACAACGCGCTCCTGCACAGCAGTAGCGCGTTCAACGGCCAGCCGCAGCGCTACCGCGAGGTGCAGGCCGACTTCACCGGCTACACCGCCGAGCTTCTCGCCAAGTCCATCAACCAGAACAAGCTGGACCAGCCGATCAGCGACGACGAGAAGCACGACCTGCTCGCCGCCATGCAGGGGTGGGGGCTGCTCGGCCGGGACTACAGCTACAGCAGCGGCAGCCTGGCGTCCCTGCATCGCGGCTTCGCCAAGCCGCAGGGCGGCGGTCCGGACGGCGCGCCGGTGCCGGGCGCCTTGTTCGGCCGCGCCGAGCTGATGAAGTCGGGCCTGTGGGAATGGCTGTCGTTCAACATGAGCTACGACTTCCAGACCACCATGTTCCAGCCCGTCGGCGGCATGGACATGATCGGCAAGGGCTTCGCCAAGCAGGTGAACGACCTCGTCACCCACAACGTCAAGGTGACGCGGATCGCGCAGGACACGAACGGCGTCACCGTCACGTTCGAGGACAACAACCACGGCGGCGCGGTGACGCAGGCCAAGGCCGACTGGTGCGTGTGCACCATCCCGTTGTCGGTGCTGAGCCAGATCGACGTGCAGGCCGGCGGCCCGATGAAGGCGGCAATCCAGGCGGTACCCTACGCGTCCTCGGTCAAGGTGGGCCTGGAGTTCAAGCGCCGCTTCTGGGAACAGGACGAGCAGATCTATGGCGGCATCTCGTTCACCGACCAGCCGATCAGCCAGATCTCCTATCCCAGCACCAACTACTTCGCCGACACCCCCGCGGTGCTGCTCGGCGGCTACATGTTCGGTGCCGCCGCCTACGCCTTTGCTGGCATGACGCCGGAACAGCGCGTCGAGGAAGCCCTGCGGCAGGGCAGCGTGCTGCACAGGCAATATCGCCAGGAGTTCAGCAACGGCGTCGGCGTCGCCTGGAGCCGGATGCCCTGGTCGCTCGGCTGCTGCGCCACCTGGAGCGAGGAAACGCGCAAGGCGCACTACGCGGCGCTGACAGCCATCGACGGCCGCCTGATGCTGGCGGGCGAGCACGCCTCCTATGTCGGCTGCTGGCAGGAAGGGGCCATCCTGTCCTCGGTGAGCGCCATCACCCGGATGCACCAGCGCGCCGTGGGAGCCGCCTGATGCGCCCGGATTTCATGCGCCCCAACCTGATGCGCGCCTTCCTGCTCCTGGTTCTCGCAGCGACACCTGGCCAAGCGCTGGCCGACGCGGCCGCCAATGTCGTCGGGCGCGCCACTACCAGCACCGACGGCCAGGTGATCTATGCCCAGCTCTGCCAGGGCTGCCACATGGCCAACGCCCAAGGCGGGGTGGGTGCCGCGCGCATCCCGGCGCTGGCCGGCAACACCAAGCTCAAGAACGGCGGCTACCCGGTCTACGTGGTGCTGAACGGCTACGGCGCGATGCCGTGGCTCAGCAACATGCTGAACGATGCACAGGTCGCCGCGGTGGTGAACTACGTGCGCAGCCATTTCGGCAACAACTACGCCGACGCGGTGAAGCCCGAGGACGTCGCCGCCGTGCGCGGCCCCAATCCCACGATCGAAAGATGAGACCGATGACCAGGACCCCGCGCGCCCGACGACCAGCGCTCCTGCCGATGCTCGTGCCGGCGCTCCTGCTCGCCGGTGCTGCGGCAGCGCTGCCGGCACGCGCCGACGACCTCGTGCGACACGCCACCGGCAAGTTCCCGATCGCGTCCGCCATCGAGGTGCCGCCCGGCTACACCACGATCTACCTGTCCGGCATGGGTGCCGACCCGCTCGACAAGTCGCTCGGGCCCACCCAGACCACGCTGGCGGCCTATGGCGACACCGAGACCCAGGTGAAGAGCGCCCTGACCAAGATCCAGGCAGCGCTCGCCAGCCTGCACCTGTCCATGGCGGACGTGGTGCAGATGCACGTGTATCTCGCCGCCGACCCCAAGCTGGGCCGCATCGACTTCGCCGGCATGATGAAGTCCTACACCCAGTTCTTCGGCACCGCGTCGCAGCCTAACCTGCCGACCCGTTCGGCGTTCCAGGTGGCGGGGCTCGCCAACCCGGGTTGGCTGGTCGAGATCGAGGTCACGGCGGTGCGCAAGTAGCCGGACCGGTTCCACCCGACCGGTTCCGCTCTGGGTCCCCCATCGGGGTCAGGCGGCCAGCGGGTCCAGCGCCGCCACGTCGAGCAGGCGCTGGAACACCTCGATCTCCTGCGCTCCCGACACCGCCAGCTTGCCGTTGAACACGAAGCACGGCACGCCGCCGATGCCGCGACGATGCGCGCGCAGGTTCTCCGACTGCACCAGCTCGCCGCCGTCCCGGCCGCGCAGGAATCGCCGCGCGGCCTGCGCGTCCAGCCCGATGCCGGCGGCGCGGCCGGCCAGCACCTCCGGATCGCCCAGGTCGGCGCCGTCGACGAAATGTGCCGCGAACAGCGTGCCCACCATCGCCGTGGCGAGCCCGAAGCGCGCCGCCCAGGCAGCCAGGCGGTGCGCGTCGATGCTGGACGGAATGGTGTGCATGCGGTCGAAGCGGAAACCGATGCCGCTTTGCAGCCCAAGCTCGCTCACGGTGGCATACAGCCGGCGCGCGCGGTCCTCGCCGCCATACTTGCGAACTGCGTAGTCCTGCCGCGACACCCCCTCGCGCGGAATATCCGGGTTGAGCAGGAAGGGCCGCCACACGATCTCGGCCAACGTGTCCGGGCGCTGCGCCAGCGCGCCGAGCAGGCGCTGGACGCCGAGATAGCACCACGGGCATACGAGGTCGTACACCACCTCGATGGTCTGGCGGCCGCTGACGGGGCTCAAAGCGTTCACGGCCCGAAGCTTACGACAAACTTTTCGTATCTCGATGGGAAAACCGGCGGCCGGCCGAGGGAGCAGCACCATGGACGGGATGGCAGACGGAGCGGAAGCGCGGTTCGCGGGCTTTGTCGCGACCCTGGGCCGCGGCCCCGGACGCTCGCGCGCGGTGTCCCGCGACGAGGCGCGCGAGGCC
>CAXSHC010000078.1:9387-9927 GCA_964236745.1 uncultured Acetobacteraceae bacterium | reverse complement strand
CATGATGAAGAGCGACGTCGCCCTGCCGCAGATGCACCGCACCCTCGACCTGCCGGCCTTGCCTGCTCTGCTGGATCGGGAGCAGCCTCGCAAGGCAATTCCCGACCAGGACACGAACCATGGCTGATCCCGCCGCTCCGGAACAGGTTCTCGCCACGGACGGTTACGCCTTCGTTCCGGCGGCGCGGATGCGCGCGCTGCTGGGGCCGGCGGCGCTGGAGCGCTGGGACGGGTTCGCGTCGAGTTGGGATCATCTCGGCATCGACCGCTACATGGCGGATGGCGGCCGCTACCGGCGTCGGCGTCACGCCGTGTTCGCCGCCGGCGCGGACGGGTTCGAACGCAAGCCACACCAGCCGCACTACCAGAGCCGTGACCACAACGCGCTCAACGGCGGCATCGAGCGCTGGTTCACGCCCGTGGAAGACCAGATCGCCACCCATCCGGTGCTGCTGGGGATCCTGTCCGCCTGCCGCTCCGTGTTCGAGGACATGACGCCGCCCGGCGCCCGTCCCGATACCTGGCACGTCGAGTTGCACC
>CAXSHC010000078.1:2395-9360 GCA_964236745.1 uncultured Acetobacteraceae bacterium | reverse complement strand
GGATCGAGCCAAGCGAAGGCAAGGACGGGCAGCCGACCCCGGAGGGCCTGCACCGGGACGGCGTTGATTGGGTGCTGGTGCTGCTGGTGGCACGCGAGAACATCGCCAGCGGGGTCACCAGCATCCACGACGCGCAACGCCGCCTGCTCGGCAGCTTCACCCTTGAGCAGCCGCTGGATGCCGCCCTGGTCGATGACGGCCGGGTTTATCACGGCGTCACGGCGATCCGTCCGTTGGACCCGGCGCTGCCCGCGCATCGCGACGTGCTCGTGGTCACCTTTCGCCGGCAGTGACCCGGCGGGCGCCGCCACGACGACCTGACACGAAACCCGAACGGCCATCCGGGCATTGGAGCGGTGCCTCAACGGAGAAGCATCGCGTGTCCGGCGTCATCAAGACCTTTCTGCTCGGCATGGGCCTGGCCGGCCTCGTCACCCTTGTCTGTCCGCACATGTGGTCCGGGCTGCGCCGGCGCGGCCCGGGTGCCCGTCCGGCCGCATGATGCGGAGCGGCCGGTTCAGCGCCTGATCGCGGAGCCGGGCTTGATCGTTGACCTGGCGACGATGAAGCGGTTCAGCATGTCGAACCAGAACGGCGCGCCCAGCGTCACCGCGAACGCCGTCACGGTCCAGCCGATCAGCATTTGCAGCACGGCGCCAGGATCGAGCGGGCCGGGCTTCCCATCGGCGCCGGGTTGGCGCAGCTGTCGTGGCGGCGGGCTGCCCCATCCGCATGGAAAACGGATCTGCGCCAGCTCGTCGCGAAGTGCCGTGAATCCGTCCTGGGCCTGTGCCACTACCCCGCCCGTTCCAGGCGGCAGCAGGGAGGCCGCCTGCGCCACGGCCCCGTCGCGGAGCGCCTTGTCCTCGAACAGGGCCTTGCCGACGCTGAACGCGTCGACGTTCATCACGCCCGCCGCCAGCAGCCCGATGCCGAACAGGATCACCTGCGTGCGGCGCTTGTACCAGCCGGACACGCGCTCCATGCAGCTGTCGAACCAGCGCTCGATCGCCCAGCGTACGCGCCCGAGATCATCCTCCGCCCCGTCCAGCGCGCTCAACAACGCGCGCCTGATACGGTTGTCCGGCATCGCCTGGGCCCGGGCGGACAAGGCCCGGACCGTGACCGCTTCGCCCGTTGCCGGGCCCGCGCCGCCGATTGGCCCGCGCACCGCGAGGTCCAGGAACGCGCGCGCGAAGTTCTCGGCCGGGATGTACGATGGCAGGTTGCCACGTTGCCTGATCGGCATGCGCAGCGACCGGGTTCCGGTCAGCAGGCTTCGGTGCGGTTGCAGTCGCTCCGGCGCGTAGGACCCGTCGAAAAGCGCGAACACCATCGGATGGGAATACAGCGCGCGCACCGCCCCCTGCCCGTCGGGATCGTCCAGCATCTCGCGGATTCCGCGCTCGAGGTCCGAGGCGCGGGTGTTGAGCACCGCCTCGATTGCCTCCCGGATCGCCGAGCAGACCAGGCTGACGAACAGGAACAACAGGCAAAGCCCGATCGCGACGTCAAGAACCACCGATCCGAACATCGCCTTCCCTTCGCCAACGGCCAGCACGTGCACGGCGATCCTGACCGGTTCGGTGCGACGAAGCAATGAAGCCGGACGCCGTCGGCTTCCGCGGCCTTCAACGGAACGAGGCGGCGGCGTCGTTAGCGATCCGTAAGGAAATCGCTTCTATCGTGGCGCCACCAGAAGTTAATCGGGGTGTCTCGCACGAGCGGGCTGCCTGCAAGCGGAGCCAGCTTGTTGCCGCACATCTCCCAGTTCCTATCCCTCCAGTCCCCGTCCTTCCGGCCCGTGGCCGACAGCGAGGCAGCCGTTGCGGGCGAAGAACGCGCGCCGGTTCCAGGCGTACACCTGCGCGCCACGCTTGACGGTCTGGAAGCAGGGGTCGTCACTTTCAACCGGTCGCTCGACATCCTGTTCGTCAACAACCGGCTGCGTTGCATGCTGGAGATCGATCCCGCCGTGGCCGGCGGGATCGGGTCGCTCGTGATGCTGATGGAAGCAAGCGCGCTCCTGTCGCCAACCCTCATGCAGCAGGTGCACGAGGCTTGCCAGGGCGCTGTCGACAGGCTGACGCCCCAGGAGCTGACGCTTGCGGCACCGGGAGCGCGCTTCTTCTCCTTGCACGTGGGCCAGCTGGCGGACCGGCACTGGATGGCTTCCTTCACCGAGGTGACCGCCCAGCGCAACGCGGAGGCGCAGGCGGTCGAGCGGGCGAAGTGCGATCCCCTGACCGGCCTGCTCAGCCGCACCCTGTTCCACGACCAGATCTCGGTTCTTCTCGGTGCCGGAGCGGACCACGAGCCGCCGGACCAGCCGGCAGCCGACCCGATGCGGCACGCGGTGATGGCGGTCGACCTCGACCGCTTCAAGGGCGTGAACGACACGCTGGGCCATTCGGTCGGCGACGGGCTGCTTTGCTTGGTCGCAAAGCGGCTGCGCTCGGTGCTGCGCCAGCACGACGCCCTGGCCAGGCTTGGCGGCGACGAGTTCGCCCTTCTGGTGTCGCCGGCACCGGACCGGACCGTGCTGGACCAGCTGGCGCGACGGGTTACGGACGTGATCGGCCGGCCCTATCTGGTCGATGGGCATCTGGTGAACATCGGCGCCAGCATCGGCATCGCCGTCTTCCCGGAGGATGGCGGCACCGAGGCCGAGCTGCTGCAGAACGCCGACCTGGCGCTCTACGACGCCAAGAACATGGGCCGGAGCACCCACAGCTTCTTCAGGCCGGAGATGGACGCACGCGCGGTGGCGCGGCGCTTGATCGAGATCGACCTGCGCAAGGCGCTGGCGCTGCGCCAGTTCGAGCTGCACTACCAGCCGCAGGTCGACCTGGAGCGCCACGCCATCGTCGGCTTCGAGGCGCTGCTCCGCTGGAACCATCCCGAACGCGGCATGGTGTCACCGGCCGACTTCATCCCGCTCGCCGAGGAGATCGGGCTGATCGTCCCGCTTGGCGAGTGGGTCCTGAGCCAGGCCTGCCTGGAAGCGACCCACTGGTCGGATCCCGTAACCATCGCGGTCAACGTGTCGCCCTACCAGTTCGAGGACACGGGCAGGCTGGTCGAGGCGGTGAGCCGGGCGCTCAGCCTGTCCGGCCTCCCCGGTAACCGGCTGGAGATCGAGATCACCGAAAGCGTGCTTCTGCGCAACGCCGAGCCGGTGCTGGCGGCGCTGCACCGTCTGCGCGGGATGGGCGTGCGTGTGGCAATGGACGATTTCGGCACCGGCTACTCCTCGCTGAGCCAGCTGCACAGCTTCCCGTTCGACAAGATCAAGATCGACCGATCGTTCGTGAAGGACCGCGATGCCAATATCGGCCAGAACGCGATCATCCGGGCGATCACGGCGCTCGGCAACAGCCTGGGCATGAGCACCATCGCCGAGGGAGTGGAGACTGCCGGCCAGCTGGAGCGGATACGCGATGGCGGCTGCACTTCCGTGCAGGGCTACCTGTTCAGCCGACCGGTCCCGGTCGCGCAGGTGGCCGCGCTGATCGCCGGCTACAATCGTTCCGAACCACCCTCCGCTTCCTGAAGGAGCTTGATCATGTCCGGACTGTACCAGGTCGTTTATTGCAGCCGAAACCGCATCCCGGGCGCGCCGGAAACGGTGTCGAAGAACATCGGCGGGATCCTCGCCAGGTCGCGCGTCAACAACGCTCGCGATCAGGTCACGGGCGGGCTGCTGTTCAGCGACGGATGCTTCGCCCAGGTGCTGGAAGGGCCGATGGAGGCGGTCATGGCGGCCTTCGAGCGCATCCAGTGCGACGAGCGGCACGGCGAGATCATCGTGCTGCAGTCCGGCCCGATCAACGAGCGGCACTTCGCGGACTGGTCGATGGCGTTCACCGGGACGCGCGCACTCGGCGCAGCCAAGGTGGCCGGGCTCGGCCTCAGCGACACCCTGACGACCCGCTCCGGCGGCGGCGAAGCCGTGCTCGGCCTGCTGCGATCGGTGGTGGTGCGCGAGACCGAGTGGCTGGAAACCGTCTAGGGCATGGACCGTCCGGCTCGGCTCGCGGGCCAAACTATAGGCTCAGGGCCTGTTGAATGGCTTGCGGAGATGGCGATCGGTTGATCCATGGCAGCGCGAGGAAGCGTTGCCATGAGTGAAGGCGCGACGTGGGATGACCGCCGATCGCAGATCGTGAAGCTCAACCGGCACGACCTCACCGTACGCTACGCCGACATCGCATGAAGGCGATCACGACGGGGACCACGCCGAGCACGCACAAGACGAACCATCCGCCCAGTGACCAGCAGACGCCGACGAAGATCGACATCACCGCGCCCCTCCTCCAGGTGTTGCGACGACTAGTTTAACCTACCCGCTCGTTGTTTCGCCGGGGGGTCTCTGTCCGATCGATCGATCGATCCGGTTTGCTCTAGCCGCCGGATGCTGCCTTGGCGCGGACCAGCCGCCGTCGCCCGGCGATGATCGCGGCACCCGCCAGGAGCCACAGGCCCCACAACAGCACCAGTCGGACCGGCAGGTCGCGCAGGAGCAGCACGATCGTCACCCCCTGCGATGCGACCGCCAGCACGCAGGCAGGCCACAGCACGCCGACCGGCAGCGGCAGCGGCGAGGCACGGTAGGCGGCGGGGTCTGCGCGGGCGTTGAGCGGCGCGCAGCTAACCGACAGGATCGCCGAGATGCTGGCGCCGAGCCCGCTCACCCGGATGATGCTGCCCACGTCCAGCCCCGCCAGCAGCGGCACCGCGCCGATCAGCCCCAGCAGCAGGAGCGGCCCGACCGGCACGCCGCGTCGGCTGGTGCGGCCGAACAGCTGCGGCAGCCAACCGTCCGCGGCGGCCATCAGGATGCTGCGGCTGCCCCAGAGCATGTGCGCGTTCATGATCCCGAGCATGCTGACGATCCCGGCCCCCAGCTCGAACAGCGCCAGCGGCACCGGCCGCATCACCGATGCCGCCACGGCGACCAGCGACCGTTCCCCGGGTCCCGCCGGAGGCACGCCTGCCGCTACCAGCGCCACCATGACGTAGAGCAGGGCGGCGCAGGCGGTGGCGCCCAGGATGGCGAGCGGAACGTCGCGTCCCGGCCGGCGCATCTCCCCCGACAGCTCCGACACCAGCGTCGCCCCGCTGATCGGGAACGTCAGCAGGGCGGCTGCCGACAGCAGCCCGTGCCAGCCATGCGGCAGCATGTGTTCGAGCCGCGCCGGTTCCACGTGCGGTGCCCCGGCGACGGCCAGCGAGCACAGCGACAGCGCCACCGCCACGGTGATGGCGATCCCGGCCCGCGCCGATGCCGCGGTGCCGAGCAGGTTCAGGCCCAGCACGAGTGCCAGCGCCCCGATCCCGGCGATCCTGGCCGGCACCGCCGGCAGCAGCGCGTGCAGCGTGTTGCCAAAGGTGGCGGCGTAGGCTGCGAGCCCGACATGGGTGCTCAGCACCATCCAGAACGCGATGAACCCGGCGGGCCGGCCGAGGAACCGGCTCGGCCATCGATACAGGCTGCCCGACACCGGCCGCGCCGCACCAAGCACCGCATAAGGCAGGCTGACCAGCAGCACCACGACGCAGGCCAGCCCGTAAGCCGGCGCCGCACCGGCGCCGGTCAGCGCCACGGCGGTTCCGGTCAGCACCACCACGCCGCCGCCGATCACCTGCTTCAGCGATATGCAGAACGCCATCGGCAGAGTCAGCGTGGCACCCAGGCCATGACCGGTGGAACCGGGATCCGTCATGAACGATGGCTTCCTCTTCTCGCGCGGCTCTTCTTGCCCCGCGATTATTGCCCGCGCCCAGGCAACCGCCCAGGGCGCGGGCCGGTTCAAGCCGCCGGATCAGTCTGGAGGAGACGAGGCATGAACCAGACCACGCGGCGGATCGGCTCGGGCGCGCTGGGTGGGATCGCCGGCGGCACGGTGCTGACCGCGGTGTTGCTCGGCATGGAGCGCGGCAGCAACACTCCGTCCGACATCGTCAAGCTCGGACGCAAGACCGCCAGCGCGCTGGGCTCGCCCTATCAGCACCAGGACACGATGCCGGCGCTGGACGAGCAGCTGCGCTACCATGGCGGCCACCTCGCCTTGTCGGCGGCCATGGGGGCCACCTACCCGGCGTTGCGCTCCCTGCCGGTGCTGCGCGGGCCGGGCGGAAGCCTGCTGTATGGGGCGGCGTTCTACCTGTTGTTCTGGGGCGTGCTCGGGCCCCGGCTGCGCTTGACGCCGACGCCGCGGCAGGAGGGGGCTGCCACGGTGGCGCAACGGTTGGGATTCCACGCCCTGTTCGGCCTGGTCACCGCGCTGGTGGCGGACGCCCTGGCGCCACGCGCCCGCTGATCCCCGTCCCGTTCCGCTCCAGCAGGAACAGCGCCTGCTCGCCGAACAGGTTGGCGAGCTGCGCCGAGCGGCGCCACGGTGCCCGGTCGCCCTTGTCGTCCACCGCCATCCAGCGCCGGATCGCGTAGCCTTCCTCCGCGCACAGGGCGAAGAAGTCGCGCACCGTGCAGGGATGGATGTTGGGGGTCTCGTACCAGGGCCGGCCCCACACGTCGGTCATCGGCATGCGGCCGCGCAGCAGCAGCTGCATCCGCAGGCGCCAGTAGCCGAAGTTCGGGAACGACACCACGGCGTGCCTGCCGATGCGGAGCATCTGGCGCAGCACCTCGCGCGGCCGCTCCACCGCCTGCAGCGTGCGGCTCAGCACCACGTAGTCGAACGCGCCGTCCGGGTAGTGCGCGAGGTCACTGTCGGCATCGCCGTGCATCACCGGCAGGCCGTGCGCCACCGAGCGCGTCACCTCGCCCATGTCGAGCTCGATGCCGCGGGCGTCGCAGTTGCGGGTGCGGAACAGGTGCTCGATCAGCGAGCCGTCGCCGCTGCCGATATCCAGCACGCGCGTGCCCGGCTCGATCATCTCGGCAATCAGCTTCTGGTCGAGGCGCATCCCCGATGCTCAGCCCAGCCCGGCGTGCTCGGCGC
>CAXSHC010000078.1:0-2385 GCA_964236745.1 uncultured Acetobacteraceae bacterium | reverse complement strand
AACTGCACCGAACAGCGCCGCGACGCCGATCAGGGGATGGAACAGGAAGCAGACCGCGATATAGAGCGGCACCCACGGCAGGTCGAAGAAAGCGGTGAACGCCATGCTCGACAGGAAGCCGCGCACCGTGCGGTCGAAATCCGGCTCGTCGAGCAGAAACGCGTCGTGCCCCTTGTCGGTGTCGATCTCGACGAAGCTGACGTTGGCGCCGGCCTTGTTCAGGGCGCGCGCCACCGTGCGGCTTTGCGCGGTCGGGAACAGCCAGTCGGAGGAGAACGACACCACGCAGAAGCGGGTGGGAGTGCCCTCGAACGCTTGCGCCAGGTCGCCGTTGTGGTCGGCCGCCACGTCGAAATAGTCCATCGCCCGGGTGATGGTCAGGTAGGAGTTGGCGTCGAACCGGCGCACGAAGCTGGAGCCCTGGTGGCGCAGGTAGCTTTCCACCTCGAACATCTCGCCGAACAGGCCGATGCCGGCGTTGTTGTTGCCGCCCCTGGCGACCACCGCCGACGGGTCGGTGCGCACCCGCCTGCCGAACTTGCGCGTCAGCGCTTCCTCCGACAGGTAGGTGATGTGCGCCATCATGCGCGCCACCGCCAGGCCGCGCGCCGGCACCAGCCCGTCCTGCCAGTAGCGGCCGTTATGCCAGTCGGGGTCGGCGAAGATCGCCTGGCGGCTCACCTCGTTGAAGGCGATGTTCTGCGCCGAATGGAACGAGGCGGTGGCGATCGGCAGGGCCGCGAACACGCGTTCGGGGAAGGTCGCGGCCCAGGACAGCACCTGCATCCCGCCCATGGAGCCGCCCACCACCGCGAACAGCCGGTTGATGCCGAGGCGGCTCACCAGCAGCGCCTGGGCGCGCACCATGTCGCGTATGGTGACGGGCGGAAAATCCGTGCCCCAGGGCTCGCCGTCCTCGGAGCGCGCCGAGCGCGGCCCGGTGGAGCCCATGCAGCCGCCGAGCACGTTGATGCACAGCACGAAGAAGCGGTCGGTGGCGATCGGCAGGCCCGGCCCCACCAGCCGGTCCCACCAGCCGGGCTTGCCGGTTACGGGATGGGTTTCCGCCACGTACTGGTCGCCGGTCAGCGCGTGGCACACCAGCACGGCGTTGTCGGCCGCCTCGCTCAGCCGGCCATAGGTGCGGTACGCCATGCGCAGCGGCTTCAGCGTGACGCCGCATTCCAGCTCCAGGCCGTCCTCGAAGCGGGCGTGCTGGTGCTCGGTCGCGTGCGGCGGGTTCTGGTCCATGGGCTCGATCGGTTGCGCACCCGTCCACCGGGACCGGAGGCGGCGGCACCATGCCGCACGGGAACGGCCCCGTCACCCCGGCTGCCGTCGCACCGGACCCGCGCCGAGTTGCCGGCGCCCGGAACACGCCCGGCCGGCCGCCGCCAAGACCATCCTGGCGGTGGCGATGACGGCATTGGCGATCACGTCGCTGCCGGGCTGGCTGGGATCGAAGGCGATCGTCACTTCCCGCGGGCAGGACCCGCATCCCCGGCCGGAGTGGACAGGCCTGGAGATCGCCGGTGCCCAGCCCGCCGGGTGCTGGGTAGCCGTTGCCGCGTCCCACAGGCGTGTCCCACTGGCGCGTCGAGGCCGTTCAGGTCGAGAGGCACCAGCACCCGGCCGGGCACCCCGGCCAGGGCACCGCCCGGCTCCCGCGCGAGATCCATCGGCGCAGGCTGTCCGGCATGGTGCGCATGGCGTCGAGGCTCACCGTCAGGTGCGTGGCGGCGAACGCGCCCACCGTCGGCGTGGACGATCAGCGCCGGCACGATCACGGTTCAGGGTTGCCGGTTCGAGATCCCGCCGCGCGCGCGATCCTCGACTTTGAGCCTGCTTGGTCCGATCTTGATGCAACGGTGCCGGTGGCGGTCCCGCCGTATCCGGCGTCCCGTCATTACGACCAGGATGCGGCAGCGGTCCTGCTTCGATCCAGTGCCGAGCCCGCCTGTGCACCGATCCGCCGCAGTCTCGCGGGGCACGCCCGGACGTGCTTCAACCGGCTGGCCGGGACGCGCTGCATCGCATCCGGGCCCCGAGGAGGTTGCCCGTGGCGCACGACGCGATGACCACCGCCCTGATCGTCGGCGCGGGAAGCGGGCTGAGCGCTTCCCTTGCCCGCAAGTTGTCGAAAGCCGGGCTCGCGGTGGCCCTGGCCGCCCGGAACGCGGCCAAGCTGTCCGCCCTGGCTGCGGAGATTGGCGGCCACGCCTTTGGCTGCGACGCGGCCGAACCCGACCAGGCGGCGGAGCTGTTCCGCGACGTGTCCGCCCGCCTCGGGGTCCCGGACGTGGTGATCTACAACCCGAGCGCCCGCGCCCGGGGTCCGGTCGCGGAGCTGGATCCCGCGGAAGTGGCGCGCGGGCTGGCCGTGAC
>CAXSHC010000077.1:269-9981 GCA_964236745.1 uncultured Acetobacteraceae bacterium | reverse complement strand
GCGTGGGTTACAGCTCCTCGAGCACGTTCAGCGTCGCCTTCGCGCGCCACGTCGGGGTGCCGCCCGGTCAATACGCAGACGGACAGGCACGGGCATGAAGCGTCTTCGAGATCGGCCGATAATGCACCGGTAGCTTCGGGGGAAGCAGGCAGCGTCGGCTACCAGGCTGATCGCCCCGCCGATGACGGGCGCGTTCATGCCGTCGGCTCGGGAGAGGTGCGCTGCTTCACGGCACGAGCGGCTGGAAACCGGTCCGGTCCGGCGCATGCCGCTCAGGCTGCGGCGGCCCTGTCCTGCGACAGCGCCGCGTGCGCTTCCGCCACGATGCCGTAGGAGTGCAGACGGGCAGCGTGGTCGAAGATCTGCCCCGCCACCAGCAGCTCGTCGGCGCCGGTGCGCCGGATGAAGTTCGCAAGGCCGCCTCGCACCGTGTCCGGATTGCCGACGATCGCGGCCGACAGGGTGTGGCGCACCTGCGCTTCCTCCGCCGGGCTCCACAGCCCGTCCATGGTGCGCACCGGCGGCTTCAGCTTGCCGGGCGTGCCGCGACGCAGCGAGATGAACTGAAGCTGCGCCGAGGTGGCGATAAAGGCGGCTTCCTCGTCGGTGTCGGCGGCGAACACGTTCACACCCAGCATGACGTAGGGGCGGGAAAGGGTGGCCGAGGGCTCGAAGCGGCTGCGGTAGATGTCGATCGCGGCTTCCATCGCGTCCGGCGCGAAGTGCGAGGCGAAGGCGAACGGCAGGCCCAGCATGGCGGCGAGCTGCGCGCTGAACAGGCTGGAGCCTAGCAGCCAGATCGGCACGTCGAGGCCGGCACCCGGCACCGCCTGGACCGGCTGGCCCGGCTCGGGGGAACGGAAGTAGCCCTGCAGCTCCAGCACGTCGCGCGGAAACGTGTCGCCGCTAGCGGGGTCGCGGCGCAGCGCGTGCATGGTGCGCTGGTCCGAGCCGGGCGCGCGGCCGAGCCCGAGGTCGATGCGCCCCGGGTGCAGCGAGGCCAGGGTGCCGAACTGTTCGGCGATCGCCAGCGGCGCGTGGTTCGGCAGCATGATGCCGCCGGCCCCCACACGGATCGTGCGCGTGCCGGCCGCCACGTGCCCGATCACCACCGCGGTCGCGGCGGAGGCGATGCCCGGCATGTTGTGGTGCTCGGCCAGCCAGAAGCGCTGGAAGCCCAGCACCTCCGCGTGGCGTGCCAGATCGAGGGTGTTGCGGAAGGCGAGCGACGCGTCGCCACCCTCGATGATCGGCGACAGGTCGAGAACCGAGAACGGGATCATGGAACGAAGCCTTTCCTTTCGGCCCGGGCTTCAGGCCGTCACCTGCCGGCGCAGGATGGTCCGGGCGAAGCCGGCGCAGACCAGCACGAACGCGCCAGCACCGAGCCACGTGGCAGCGCCAGCGAAGCCGGGACCGACCAGTGCCAGGGCATTCTCACTGCCCGTGCCACCGATCACGGCCGCGATCGCCACCCCCATCAGGCTTTCGCCGACGATGAAGCCGGATGCCAACATCACCCCGCGTCGCCGGACCGTGTCCAACATGGGATCGGCCGGCACCTGCGCCAAGGCGGAACCGCCGCGCCCTGACGCCTCGCGATGCGACAGCGCCCTGTTGATCGCCCAGGACAGGATCGCCCCGACCACCAGGGTGACGGACACGGTGGGCGGCAGATAAAGCCCGATGCCTACCGCGAGCACAGGCAGCGAGCGGCCGCGCCGCTGCAGCAGCCCGTCGGCGCCGACCAGAATGGCTCCGAGCGCCACGCCGATCAGCACCATGGTCCAGTCGAGCTGGTGCAGGAAGATGCCGCGCGCCAGCGTCGACAGCAGCAGCGCCTGGGGCGCGGCCAGCGCCCGCGCCGGGTCCATGCCGGGCCGGGGCAGAGCGCCGGCGAACCCGTACGCGTGGTAGAGAAGGTTCAGCACCGGCGCGATCACTGCGGCACCCACCAGGCAGCCGGCCAGCAGCGCCACCTGCTGTCGCCAGGGCGTGGCGCCGACCAGCTGCCCGGTCTTGAGGTCCTGGAGGTTGTCGTTGGAGATGGTCGCCGCCGCCAGCACCGCGGAGGTCACGAACAGCACGCTGCCGATCGCCAGCCGACGCCCGTTCGCGTCAAAGGCGGCGGGCAGCAGCGAGGCCGCGTCCAGGATCAGCAGCAGCAGCGACACCAGAAGCACCGCGACGATGGCGATGCCGGAGATCGGGCTGGCCGAGGAGCCGACGATCCCGGCCATGTAGCCGCAGGCGGCCGCCACCAGGAACCCGAACAAGGCGCAGAACACGACGCACACGATCGCGATGCCGAGGATGGCGGCGGCGGAACTCCCGGTGGTGGCCGCGTCCTGCCACAGAAAGGCGCCGAACGCCGCCAGCAGGCAGGCGAGCAGGACGGTGCCCAGCACGACGATGGCACGCGGCGACAGGTCGCGGTCGGTCTGCGGGTCGCCGGCGCCAGGACCAGTGTCAGGGCCGGATGCCTGCCTGCCGGCGCGAAGGGCGACGCGCAAGCCCGCCGCGACCGCGGCGATGGCGATGGTGCCGGCGCCGATCAGCCGCACCTTGTGCGACCATATGCCCATGGCGAAGCTCACGATGTCGACCCCGGCCGGGCGCGGCGTGATTGCGGTCAGCACCGGCACCGCCACCAGCCAGCTGAGTGCAGCGCCCAGCAGCATCGCCAGGCCGCCGACGATGCCGACCAGGTAGCCGGCGCCGACCAGCGCCAGGGAGAAGCCGGTGGACAAGCGGAATACCGCCCCGCCTGTGGCGAAGGTCAGGCTGGCGCTGTCGCCCAGGACCCGCAAGCCCCCGCTCAGCAGGCTGAACCCGGCCGACACCGCGCTGCCGGTGATCAGCGCGCGGAGCCCGCTTTCGGCTCCTGCGCCTGCGCCGTGGCCGGCCTCGCCAGATCCTGCACGCAGCACCTCGGCCGCCGCCGTGCCTTCCGGATAGGGCAGGCTGCTGCCGGTGACGAGTGCCCGTCGCAGCGGGATGGTGAACAGCACCCCCAGCATGCCGCCGGCGCCGCAGATCGCCGCCACCGGCCAGAACGGGAAGCCCTGCCAGTAGCCGATCATCACCAGGCCGGGCAGCACGAAGATGATGGAGGACAGGGTGCCGGCGGCCGAAGCCTGCGTTTGCACCATGTTGTTCTCCAGGATGCCGCCACCGAAGGCGCGCAGCGCCGCCATGGAGATTACCGCGGCCGGGATGGAGGACGCGAAGGTCAGGCCGATCCTGAGGCCGAGATAGATGTTGGAGGCGGTGAAGACGATCGTGAGCAAGGCGCCGAGCAGCAGGCCGCGCAGTGTGAGTTCACGATGCGGCATGGGCGGGAAACTCCGGGAAACGACGCAGGGCGGGGAAACGACGCAAGGGCGGGGATGCGCGCCGTCCGTAAACCCGATTGTTGCATTATCGGGCGGGTGGCAAGTCCCGCAGCCTCGACGCGAGCCCGGCGCCGGCCAGCATCAGCAGGCTGGTGACAAGGAACACCGGGCGCATGCCGAGATGGGCCGCGACAATGCTACCCAGAAGTGGACCCGCGACGAAGCCGACATACTGGGTGGAGGTGTTCAAGGACAGGATCCGCCCGGCGACCGACACGGGCACGGCATGGCGGATCATGCTGGTGATCGCGGGGGACAGCCCGGCCAGCGCCGCCCCCATCAGGAAGCGCAGCACCAGCAGCTGCCACGCCCGCGTCACCAGCGCCTGCGGCAGGAGCAGCAGCGCGCAGGCCAGCAGGCCGGCGACCACCACCCGCCGGGGTCCGATCCGGTCCGCGATCCGGCCGACCGGAGGAGCCGCGAGGACGCTGCCAAGCGCCGCCGCCGCCATGATCAGGCCGGACATGACCGTGACCGGCCCGCCACGGGGCATCAGCTGCGCCACGTAGAGAGTGACGATCGGCTCGATCGACATGTTGGCCAGCGTCAGCAGGGTGCCGGTCGACAGCATCGCCAGCACCGCGCCCCGGTCCGGAACCTGCGCCCACGCGCCCGCACGCGGCCCGGCGGTGCGCGCCGGCTTGCGTTCCCGGATCAGCAGCACCGTGGCCAGGAAGGCCACGAAGATTACCCCGCCTGCGGACAGAAAGGTTTGCCGCACCCCAATCAGGGGCGGCAGCGCCCCGCCCAGCAGCGGCCCCGCCACGCCGCCGGCCATGATCCCGGAGGACAGCACCCCGAGCGCCCAGGCGGAGCGTCCTTTCGGGGTCTGCGTCGCCACCAGCACCACGGAGCCGGACGCGTAGCCGCCGAGCAGCCCGGTCAGCAGCCGAAGCGCCAGCAGCTGCCAGATGGTCTGCACGGTGCCGGTCAGCGCCATGCACGTCGCCATGCCAAGGCTCGCACGCACCAGGATCGGCTTGCGCCCGTAGCGGTCGGCGACCCGGCCCCAGAACGGCGCGGCCGCGCCGGAGGCGAGAAAGGTCGCGCCAAAGGTGATGCCGGACCATTGCGCGATGGCGCCCGGGCTGCGCACCCCGAGTGCCGCGACATAAAGCGGCAGGAACGGCAGCAGCAGCGTCATTCCCAGCACGGTGGTGAAGGCGCCGAACGTGCACACCAGCAGGTTGCCGCGCCAGGCCCGCTCGAACGATGGCTCGTCCGGCGGGGCGCTATCCACCGGAGGAGCGATCGTCTCTCATCACGAGACTGCGCCTGGACGTTTCCGATCTCGCGGGATCATCATCCTGCGGCAGCGGACGCAGGGCCCGAAGCGACGAAAGGAAACCGGTATCATGACGATCGAGGCGATCCTGAACGGGAAGGGCCGCACCGTCGTGAGCGTCCCGCCCGGCGCCAGCGTGAGCACGGTGGTGGCGACGCTGCGGCAGCACGGGATCGGCGCGGTGCTGGTGCTCGATCCCGTCGCCAGCCGGTTCGACATACGCGAGCGGCACATCCTGGGCATCGTCAGCGAGCGCGACATCATGCGCGCCCTCGCCGAGGCTCATGCCGCCGGCGACGTGCTCGACATGACGGCGTCGCAGGTCATGGCGGAGGTGCGGAGCACGATCGGCCTGTCCGCCGACCTGGCGGACGCCGCCCTGATGATGACCGAACGCCGGGTGCGGCACCTGCCGGTGCTGGAGCACGAGGTGCTGGTGGGCATGGTCAGCATCGGCGACGTGGTCAAGGCGCGCATGGTGCAACAGGCGGGCGAGGTGGAAAGCCTCAAGGCCTACGTGGGCGGCGCGCATTGAGAAACCGGCCGCCCGCGCCAGTCACAGGGAACCAGTCACAGGGTTTCGACGAAGCCCTGGTAGGCGTCCTCGTCCATCAGCGCCTTGAACGCGTCCGGGTCGGAAGGCTCCATCCGGAAGAACCAGGCCTCGTCCTCCGGGTCGCGGTTGACCAAGGACGGGTCGTCGGACAGCAGCTCGTTGGCTTCCAGCACCGTGCCGGCCAGCGGCGCGTACACGTCGGACGCAGCCTTCACGCTTTCCACCACGGCGCAGCTTTCGCCTTCCGCCAGCACCCGGTCCGCGATCGGCAGCTCCACGAACACGATGTCGCCCAGCGCTTCCTGGGCGTGCTCGGTGATGCCGATCGTGGCGGTGCCGTCGGCCTCTAGGCGGACCCACTCGTGGTCCTTGGTGTAGCGGATGTCGGCCATCGCGTGGAACTCCTCCTGTAATCGTGACGCATCCAACGCCGTGGCCGGATTTGGTTCGCGCGATTTGGTTCGCGCGCTTGGCGCCCGTTAGTGTCCGAGATGGGCGCGGTTGTAGTCGAGCTGCTGCTGCGAAAGCTGGAAGCCCACCTCGATCCGGTATGCCGAGCCGGGCCTGTGCCGCGTGACGGGCAGGTCCAGCGCCACCGGGTCGGTCTTGACCAGCACCTTGTCGCCGTTGTCCGGGAACTGCGCGTGGGCGGCGAGGGAAAGCTTGCTGACCACCGCGCCGTCCAGCGTCACAGCGAGGAAATACGGAATGTCCAGGCTGCTGCCTGCGGCGGCCGGGCCGCGATCGACCGCCATCTGCACCGCCACCACCGTATGAAGCTGCGTACCGCCGGCGGCGCTGCTGCAATGCCCGGACACGCCGATGATGCTGCCGTGGCTGACTAGGCGGCCGAGGTCGGGACGCGCAAACCCGTCCGCGCCGTAGTCGGTATAGTCAGCTGCTTCCGCCAGCAGCCCCACGGGGGCACAGGCGGGCGCGAACGCGTCCGGGTTCTGCGGCCCGCATCCCGACAGCGGCGCGGCCACCAGCACGGGCAGGACGCACGCGGACAAGGCCGGCAGCAGCACCGGCCGAAACGCGCGGATCGGCTTCGACACGTTCATTCTCGACTTTCGACCGGCCGGCCCTGTAAGGCAGGACCCGGCGTTGTGGGCGTGGCCCAGGGCTTTGCGTCCGCGCTTTGCGTCCGCGGCAACGGGACGCCATATAGGGCCCGACGCGGGTTTGGGGAACAGGATGCCGGTTCAGATGCTCGACCAGCCAATTGCCGTCCTGCCGGCGCAAGGCACGCTGCCGCAGCTCAAGCTGCTTCTGGCAGGCCCCCGCGGGTTCTGCGCCGGGGTGGACCGGGCGATCCGTGTGGTCGAGGAAGCGCTGCGACGCTACGGCGCACCGGTCTACGTGCGCCACGAGATCGTGCACAACCGCACGGTGGTCGAGGAGCTGGAAGCCAAGGGCGCCATCTTCGTCGAGGAGCTCGACGAGGTGCCGCCGGACGGCCACGTGGTGTTTTCCGCCCACGGCGTGCCGAAAACGGTGCCGGCCGAGGCCGAGCGCCGCAACCTGCTCTACCTCGACGCCACCTGCCCGCTGGTGAGCAAGGTGCACCGCGAGGCCGAGCGCCATTTCGCCGAGGGCGGGCCTGACAGCCGTCACATCCTGATGATCGGCCATGCCGGCCACCCCGAGGTGGTCGGCACCATGGGCCAGCTGCCGCCGGGGGCCGTCACCTTGGTGAACGACGCGGACGAGGCGCGCCGGGTGCAGCCGGTCGACCCGACGCGGCTCGCCTTTATTACCCAGACCACGCTCTCGGTGGACGACACCGCCGAGATCGTCGAGATCCTGCGCACCCGCTTCCCGCTGATCGAGGGGCCGAAGCGCGAGGACATCTGCTACGCCACCACCAACCGCCAGGAAGCGGTCAAGGCGATCGCGCCCGGTTGTGATCTGGTGATCGTGATCGGCAGCCCGAACTCGTCCAACTCGCAGCGCCTGCGCGAGGTGGCGGAGCGCTCCGGTGCGCCGCGTGCGCTGCTGGTGCCGCGCCTGCGCGACCTGGACTGGTCGGTGCTGGACGGCGTGCACACGCTCGGCATCACCGCCGGTGCGTCGGCGCCGGAAGCGCTGGTACAGGAGATGGTGGCAGCGCTCGGGCACCGCTACCGGTTGGAGATCGAGGAGCGGACGGTGAAGCTCGAGGACGTGATCTTCAAGCTACCCGCCCCGCTCGGCTGATCCCGGCAGCCTGCCGACCTGTCCATGGCGGTCTACACCGACGTTTCCGACGAGGTATTGTCGGCCTTTCTCCGCGAGTACGAGCTGGGCCCGCTGGTGGCGTTCCGCGGCATCGCCGAGGGGGTCGAGAACAGCAATTTCTCGCTGCGCACCGGCACCGGCGACTTCATCCTCACCTTGTACGAGAAGCGGGTCGACGTGGTCGAGCTGCCCTGGTTCCTGGGGCTGATGCGCCACTTGGCGACGCGCGGCGTGACCTGCCCGCAGCCGGTGCCCGGGCGCGACGGCGAGGCGCTGCGCAGGCTCGCGGGACGGCCGGCGGCGATCACCTCGTTCCTCCCCGGCGTGTGGCCGCGCCGGGTGCGGCCGGAGCATTGCTGGCCGCTCGGCGAGGCGCTGGCGCGGCTGCACGTGGCGGGAGCCGAATACGCGCTGGCGCGGCCCAACCGGCTCGGCCCGGACAGCTGGATGCCCCTGCTGGACAGCTGCCGTGCGTCCGGCGACCGGGTGCAGCCGGGGCTGGTGGCGGAGCTCGACCGGGCGCTGGAGCGCATCCTGCCGGCCTGGCCGGATGGGCTGCCGCGCGGGCAGATCCATGCCGACCTGTTCCCGGACAACGTGTTCTTCCTGCAAGGTGCGTCGTCGTCATCGTCGTTTGGGGGCGGCCGCGTGCTGTCGGGCTTGATCGACTTCTACTTCGCCTGCACCGATCTGCTCGCCTATGACCTCGCCGTGTGCCTGAACGCCTGGTGCTTCGAGCCCAGGCTGGACTTCAACGTGACAAAGGCGAAGCTCATGCTGGACGGCTACGAGACCGTGCGCCGGCTGGAGCCTGCCGAGCGGCAGGCGCTGCCGGTGCTGGCGCAGGGAGCGGCGATCCGCTTCCTGCTGACGCGGCTGTTTGACTGGGTGAACACCCCGGACGGAGCCCTGGTCACGCGCAAGGACCCGCTCGACTATCTCGGGCGCCTTCGCTTCTTCCTGCTTGCCGACGGTCCGGGAGCGCTTGGCCTGTGAGCGAGGGGCAAGCGGCTGCGGCACCGGCAGAAGTCGAGGTGTGGACCGATGGTGGCTGCAAGCCGAACCCGGGTCCGGGCGGCTGGGCGGTGCTGCTCCGGTTCGGGGGCCACGAGCGCGAATTGAGCGGCGGCGAGCGGGCTACCACCAACAACCGCATGGAGCTGACCGCGGCGGCGGAAGCGCTGGAAGCGCTGACCCGCCCGTGCCGGATCGCGTTGCACACCGACAGCGAATACGTGCGCAACGGCGTCACGCGCTGGTCCACCGGCTGGGTGCGCCGCAACTGGCGCACCGCAGGCGGCGACCCGGTGGCCAACATGGACCTGTGGCGCAGAGTGCTGGAGGCGGCAAAGCGGCACCAAGTGGAATGGCGTTGGGTCCGCGGTCACGCCGGCAACGTGGACAACGAGCGCGTGGACCGGCTGGCGACGGCAGCGCGGATCGCGACGGAGAACGGTGTTGTGATGTCAGTCAAGCCATAACCTTACACCAGACCCCAAAACCTGATTAGCCCTCCAAGTATCGCCCAGCGCCCCTCATAGTCCCCGAACCCCTCGCACCCAATGAAACCAAGACCTAGACGGCACCCTCGAACCGCCTCCAAGCATCAGCCGAAGAAGAAGTAGTGTAATACATGGAGGTGCCGACGAGGCCCGGTTTCGGCCCTCCAAGACGCCTCCACGCCCCACAGCTCCCCAAGAAAAATGTCCCCTGCCATCCGGTCGCTTGCGTAGAATGGCGGCAAGCTAGGGCGCCTCAAGGAGCGCGACCATGGACGACCGCTTTTCAATGGCCAACGACAACCAGCCAGACACCGAGCGCAGCGTCCGCCAGATCGAGCGGCTGCTTGCCGACCACGACGTCGAGGGCGCCCGGCTCGCCTTCGAGCTGACCGCCTGGAGTGCGGCGGCCTCGGCAGACGAGGGCCAGCTCGCTCGGCTGCGGACGGCGGCGGAAGCCGTTGGCATGGACCCGGACGCCCCGGAGACCCTCGGGCTCGTGGCCGCTCCACGTCTGTGATGACCGGCCATGTCCAACCCGTCCTCGGAACGGCGAGACGACCTCGTGCCCCGGCGACGCCACCCATGGGACACCCATGACGCAGAAGGAACAGCTGCAGTCGCTTCTTGCCGACGGTTCGGTCAGGCGGGCTTCCGCGCTACGGGTCGCCGGGATCCGACCGCAGGCTATCGCCAACGCCCTGAGCGCTGGGCTGATCGCACGCTCGGCGACCGGGGCCTATTACAGGCCGGGAAC
>CAXSHC010000077.1:0-259 GCA_964236745.1 uncultured Acetobacteraceae bacterium | reverse complement strand
GCTGGCGGCGGCGTGCTCCAGGATGCCCCGCGGCGTCGTCTGCCTGATGTCGGCGGCCTACCTGTGCGGCCTCATCGACAGGCCACCCCAAGCAATCTGGATCGCCGTTCCTGTGGGAGCGCATGGAGCCAAGGAGGGCGAGACGCCGCAGCGGATCGTGCGGTGGAGCTATCCGGGTGCTCTCGAGGTAGGCGTTGTTGACAAGGAGGTCTGCGGCGTCCGGGTGCGGCATACGAGGGCGGCCAGGACGGTCGTCGAC
>CAXSHC010000076.1:9606-10127 GCA_964236745.1 uncultured Acetobacteraceae bacterium | reverse complement strand
GGCTGTCAGCCCGTCGACGCCGTCGTGACGGAACGCGTCCGGCAGCAGCAGCCCGTCGAACCCGGCAGGCAGCGGCCCCGTGGCATTGGCCGACCGGAGCAGCAGGCGGGATGGCGCAGCGCGCCTGACGGACCCAGGGGCGGCTCCGTTGCCGCCCTGCCTGACCGGCTCGATCACGTCCATGCTATTTCCCGTTCCTGAAGACACAAGCTTTTACTGCCGCAACGGGTCCGGAGGACCGGCAATCGCGACCCTGCGTACGCATTGCGATTCAGCCCCGCCACACCTGTTGGCAAACCGTTCCGCGCCCGTTCCGCCTGCCACCAGCCCAGCAACGTTCACCGGCCGAACGTCACGCCGACGGACGCGGTTCCCGGTCGGCGCCGGAGCTGAAACCGTTACAGGTCCACGCCGCCGCTGACCGCCTGGTAGGTAGCGATCGCCAGCGTCAGCGGCTCGAACGGCTTGGTGATCACGAAGGCCGGCTCCACCGCCTCGCCCGTGAGCAGCCGTTCCGGATA
>CAXSHC010000076.1:2063-9596 GCA_964236745.1 uncultured Acetobacteraceae bacterium | reverse complement strand
AATGGTACTTCAGGATCCGGCTGACAGCCGAGGTGCCGTCGCCACCGAGGCACAGATTGATGTCGGCCAGGATCAGCCCTGGCTTGGTGGCTTGCGCGAGGCGCACCGCATCCACCTCGGTCGACGCCACGCCAACCACGCGGTGGCCGCAGCCCTGCACCAGCTCCTCGATATCCATGGCGATGATCGGCTCGTCCTCGATGATCAGCACGTCGGTCGCGGCCGAGGCGCGCAGCCGCTCGCGGGCATCGCCCAGTTGCGCCGACGCGTCGGACAGCTCCATCATTACGATCGGCGCCGCATCTTCGACCGGCACCTCCTCCAGCGCCGTCAGCAGCAGCAGCTGCCGCTGCTTGGAGTTCAGCCCGTCCACGAGCGAGGGCAGGGTGGAGATGCCCGCATCAAACCGACGCGTCACCCAATGGTACAGGCCATAGCGCGGCGTCAGGACGTCGTCGGTGGAGGCCAGCATCTCGCGCAGGCTTTCGGCCACCAGCAGGTCGCCGCGCGGTTGGCTTCCGGTGAGGGCGCGCGCATAACGTCGGGCATAGGGAAGGGCGCGGAGAAGATCGTCGCGCCGCGTGCTGGCCATTAGGCGTTTCTCTCTGGATAGGATTGCATTTGGTTGAGCGGGCGCAGGAAGCCGGGACGGGTGCTGGCGGAAACGATCCGGACGCCGCCAGCGTGATGCCGGATGAGATCCACCGGCAGATGACCGTCCTGCTCCCCGACCTGCGCGCCTTCGGGCGCTTCCTGACGCGCGATCCGACCGCCGCCGACGACTTGGTGCAGGACACGGTGGTGAGAGCGCTGGCGGCGCTGGAATCGTTCCAGCGCGGCACCAACCTGAAGGCCTGGCTGTTCACGATCCAGCGCAACGCCTTCTACGAGCAGGCCCGCCGCCGCCGGCGCGAAACGCGCGTGCTGAGCGAGCAGGTCACCGATGCCGGGTCGCACGCGCCGGAAGCCCACCGGCGCGGCGAGCTTTCCGACCTGTCTCGCCTGCTCTGGGCGCTGCCGCCGCTGCTTCGCGAGGCCCTGGTGCTGGTGGGCGCGCAGGAACTGAGCCACGAGGAAGCGGCGGCGATCTGTGGCGTGCCGATCGGCACCATGAAGGCAAGGGTGTCGCGGGCTCGCACCCAGCTCGCGCGCAACATGGATGCGCCGGGCTGATCCGGGTCGCGCCGCCCCGAACCGGGCAGGTGCATCAAAACGCTCGATCATCCTGCCTCCCTGTCCGACCAGCCCGTCGCCCGCGTCCCGATCCGGCACCCGGCCACCGCGTCCGGCTCCGCTTCCGGCGCCATCCATGGCACCGCGCCGGCGCGACGTGCAACAGCGCGACCCGGTTCCGGCACGGTCCGCACGGTCGCGGAAGGCGCCGGCACTGTAAAGAGCCACCGGCAGCCCCACCCGGGACACGTTGTTGTGGGAACGGCCTGCAAGCTCTCGATCTCGTGATGGAAACCTGTCGCATCTCGTGCAACGCCATTCCTAACCCGTTCATTGGTTGGGCAGATTTCGGAGTGCGTGCAGATGTCGAACAGCTTCCACGACCAGGTCATCTCCATCCTGCCGAAGCTCCGGGTGCAGGCCCTCGCCCTGACACGCAACCGCGCCGCCGCCGAGGATCTGGTCCAGGACGCCGTCTGCAACGCCTTGTCGGCACAGACCAGCTTCATTCCCGGCACCAACTTCCCCGCCTGGATGCACCGCATCCTGCGCAACCGCTTCATCTCCAACCTGCGCAAGCGCCGTGACACCACCGACATCGACGATGTGCCGGCGTCCGCCTTCGCCACCGAGGCGCCGCACGAGGATCGCCTCGCCCTCAAGGACCTCGGCAAGGCGATGACCCGTCTGCCGGCGGACCAGCGCGAGGCGCTGATCATGGTGGTGGTGCAGGGCATGAGCTACGAGTCCCTGGCGGAAGCCACCGGCTGTGCCGTCGGCACCGCCAAGAGCCGCGTGTTCCGTGCCCGCCGCCAACTTGAAACGTGGCTGACCGGCGAGGTGTCCGAGCACGCCGAGGGCCGCGCCGCCGCCGCCCGTGCGTCCGCCCTGAGCCGCACCCTTGACGCCCGCCTCCTCGCTGCTTCCCGCGGGCAGCGTTCCCACGCCTGACCGCGGGCGCCCCGAAGGCTCCACGGCCTTCACGGGCGCTTAACGCGGGCAGAAACCGCAACCGGATCATTTCGTGAGGGAACGGGCCCGGTCTGGGCCCGTTTTCGCGTGGAGAGCGTTCGGTTCTCTTGTCGGGGTGAATGCGGTTGATGACGTCAGCGAGCGATACGCCCCCGCCATCGGGTAACTCCCGGGCGGTGCCGAAGCGCAGGCGCAAGGGCGACGCCGCCTTTGAGCTCTGGCTTCAGCGTGGCCTGCACCAGATGTTCGACGACGTCGCCAACGAGCCAGTTCCTGACGAGCTGCGCAAGCTGATCGACGACGACCGTGGTGCCTGAACCCGGCGTGCGCGCGGTGCACCACCGGCGCCGGCGCAACGCCCGCCCGCGTCGCCTTCGTCGCCTGCTGGACAGCGTCAGCGCGCGCCTTCTCGTGATCATCGTGTGTTCGGTGGTCCCGGTCGCCGTGCTCGGCTCGCTGATGGCCTGGCACAACTACCGCGCCACCCTTGACGCCAGCTCGAACCGAGCCGCCGTCACTGGGGAAACCCTGAAGGCGCATCTCGACCAGCAGATCATGGACACCGGCCGTATGCTGCGTGCCCTGTCGACGCAGTCCGACCTGCGCGACCCGCAACGTTGCGTGGCCCTGCTCCGCATGGTGCGGGCGCTCGGGGTTGTCCCGCTGTCGGACCTATTCATGACTGGCGACGGCAACGTTTCCGGATGCCAGCGTGTGGAAGCCGTTCCCGGACCCGGCCTCGCTTCCGCCATCGGCGTGGTGGTGACCCCGATGCTGGACGGCGACGCCACCACGCACCACCCGCTGCTCCGCCTGGCCCTCGCGACCACCGGCCCGAACGGCCCGGCCCGGCTGGTGGCCGACATGCCGCTGGGCTGGTCGCACGGCGACCTCGTGGATCCCAACCTCATGGGATCCAGGCTCGGCCCCGCCGGCGGCATCCAGGCCTGGCTGATCGGCGCGAACGGCCGGTTGCTGCCCTTGTGCAGCGATTGCGGTTGGCTCGATCGCGTATCCGACGCACCGCGCCCCGGCATGCCCGCCATGGGCCGCTTCCTGAGCCGCGACGTCGCCGCCGGCATGGACCTGCTGGTGACCACCCTGCCCAGCCCGGCGGAAAGCCGCGCCCTGGCCGTGTTCCTGTGGCGGGTGATCGCCATCGCGCTGCTGCTGTGCCTTTGCCTCGCCGGTGTGCTGATCGGCGCGTCCCGCCTGATCGTGCAGCCCTTGCGCGCCGTCACCCATTCCGTGACCGAATGGCGCCGCATGGGCACCTTCGCCCCCAGGTTGACCCGCTCCACCCCGATCGAGCTGCGCCAGCTGTCTCGCACCTTCGCTGAGGCGACCCGTGCCCTGAGCGCCCATGAGGAGCGGCTGCGCGTCGCCGAAAACAACCAGGCGCTGCTGATCAAGGAGATACACCATCGCGTGAAAAACAACCTCCAGATCATCGCGTCCCTGCTGAATCTGCAGGCCAACCGGATCAGGCAGCCGCAGGCGCGTGCCGAATTCGCTTCCGCGCGCGACCGGGTGCGCGCCCTCGCCACACTGCACCGCCACCTTTACTCCGAAGGCGAGCTGCACACGTTGAACATGCGCTCCTTCCTGTTCGAGCTGTGCGGGCAGCTGTTCCAGGCCATCGGCGAAACCGAAGGGCGGCGCATTCGCCTCGAGATCGACGCCCCGGACATCGTCATGTCCACCGACCAGGCGGTTCCGCTTGCCCTGGTGGTCACCGAAGCGGTCAGCAACGCCATCAAGTACGCCTTTCCCGATGGCCGCAGCGGCTTGGTGTCGGTGCGCCTGACCGAGGAGGTCGAGGGCATCGCCAAGCTGGTGATCCAGGACAACGGCGTCGGCATCCCCGCCGGCCGCGCCGAAACCGAGACCGGGGTACGCGACGGCATCGGCATCCAGCTGATACGCGGCTTCGCGCGCCAGCTCGGTGCCACCCTTGACGTGCTGGAAGGCGAAACCGACTCCGACGGGCGAAGCGATGGCACGCGTTACACCCTGCTGGTGCCGCTGAACCCGAAGGTCGAAACCTATGACGAGGCTCAGGATGCCGCCCGGGAAGAACCGGCGCACGCCTGAAGTCCCCGCCCCGGGCATGACGTTTCGTCAAGGTTGACCCCCCGACCCTGTGCAGGGCGGTCCCGCATGGCTAAATCGGAGCGATGACCGCAGACAAAGTTCTTGTCCGCGCTTGGTCGCGTGCCCAGTCCCGTATCGGGCGGCGCCAGGCCAGGCCGGTGATCCTGCTCGGCCTGCTCGGCACCGCGCTCGCGGTTGGCCAGGGCTGGTGCATCGCGGTGGTGCTGGCGCACGCGCTGGCTCACGCGCTGGCCTGGGGTGCCGCCGCCCGCACCGCGCATCCCGCCCCCGGCATGTTCGCGCCGCGGTCGAGGTGGATGCCGCTGGCCTTGTTCGCGCTTCTCGCCGCGTTCCGTGCCATCCTGCAGGTGCGACAGGATACCTTGGCCGCCGTGACCGCGGCTGCGTCCCGTCGCCGCCTGCGCGACGGCGCCCTGGCCTCCATCCTGACCCGCGGCCCGACCCTGCTTCGCTCGCAGGCCGGCGGCGCCCTGACCGCGCTTGTGGTCGACCGCATCGAGGCGCTGGACGGCTTCTTCGGCCGCTGGATCCCTGCTGCCAGCCTGGCCGTGGCGTCGCCCGCCCTCGTGCTCGGGGTGGTGTGCATCGTTCAGCCGCGTGCCGCCCTCGTGCTTCTTCTCTGCGGGCTCGCCGTTCCCTTGTCGCAGGCGCTGTTCGGCATAGGCGCCGCCCTTGCCGCCCGGCAGCAGTTCACCGCCATGGCCCGTCTGCAGGCACGTTTCCTGGACCGTGTGCGCGGCATCGCCACCATTGTTCTGGCCGGTCGCGCCGAGGACGAATCGCGTCGCCTTGGTGTGGCTGCCGACGAGCTGAGGCGCCGCACCATGCGTGTGCTCCGCGTGGCCTTCCTGTCGTCTGCCGCCCTCGACTGCGCTTTCGCCGTGGCGCTGCTGCTGATCGCTCTGCTCGACGGCCACGCCCTGCTGCACAAGAACACGCTGGCATCCGCCACCGGCTCGCCGCTGCTGCCGCGCTCGTTGTTCGCATTGATCCTGGTGCCCGAGTTCTTCGCCCCCCTGCGCAGCTTCGCGCTCGCCTACCAGGACCGCATGCAGGCAGCCGGCGCCGCCGTGGCGCTCGATAGCCTGGCCCAGGCGCCGACGACGCCCTCGCCGCCCGAACCCCGCCCCGCCGCGATACGCACCGTGGCCGCGCATGGGATCACGGTTGCTTTCGAGCAGGTCGGCTTCACCTGGGACGCGTCCCGCGGCCCCGTGCTGGCCGATGTCAGCTTCCGCATCCCCGCTCGTGAGACCGTGGTGCTGGTAGGCCCTTCCGGCAGCGGCAAGTCCACCCTGATCGAGATGCTGCTCGGCTTTGTGGCACCCGACAGCGGGCGCATCACCCTGAACGGCGCCGACCTTTCCACCGTGGTGCCGCACGCTCTGTCGCAGATGACCGGATGGATCGGCCAGCGTCCGCTGCTGTTTGCCGGCAGCATACGCGAGAACGTGCTGTTCGCGCGCCCCGACGCGTCCGACGCCGATCTGTCTGCCGCCCTGCGCGCCGCCGCCGTCGACGGCTTCGCGGCCGGGCTTCCCGACGGCCTCGACACGCGCATAGGCGAGGGCGGCTACGGCCTGTCCGGTGGCCAGGCACAGCGCGTCGCCATCGCTCGCGCCTTTCTGCGCAACGCCCCGCTGTTGCTGCTGGACGAGCCCACCGCCCACCTCGATCCCGTCACCGAGCGCGAGATCCTGGACAGTCTGAAGCGCCTGTCCATTGGCCGCACCGTGCTGCTCGCCAGCCATTCCTCGGCAGCGCACGCTTTTCCCGGCCGACGCATCCACCTGTCCCGCGGCCACGTCGTGCAGCCGGATGGAGTTGTCTCGGCATGACCATCCAGCTTTCTTCCTCGTCGCGCCCTGTGCTGACGATCCTGTCCCTGTGGCGCCGCCGCCTGCCTGGCCTCGCCTTCGGCGTGCTGGTTTCAATCGCTTCTTTGCTCGCCGGCCTCGCCCTCCTGGCCTTGTCCGGCCTGCGCCTCGCCGGCACCGGCGCCGGCTTGGTGCTGGCGTCCGCGCTGCTCCTGCGCCTGCTCGGCGCCGGACGCGTGCTGCTGCGCTACGGCGAGCGCCTCGCCACCCACGACGCCATGTTCCGCGCGCTGGCCGACCTGCGCGTCTGGTTCTTCCGGCGCCTCGCCCGCACCGCCGCTGGCGGCATCGGCTTCCGTCGCTCCGGCGACCTCCTGTCCCGCCTGGTCGGCGACGTCGAGGCGCTGGACGGCCTTTACCTTCGCGTCATCGTTCCCCTGGCCGGCGCTGTTCTCGCCTTTCCGCTGCTGTTCCTGCTGGCGCTGCGCCAGGGCCTCCCTCTCGCCATCGTGGTGGCCACCTTGTTCGCCGCATCCGTCTTCGTGCTCCCGGTGCTTGCCGCCCGCATGGTTCGCGGCGACGCCCAGCTTCTGTCCGAGCGTGCCTCCGACCTGCGCGTTTCCGTACTGGACCTGGTCGGCGGCCTGCGCGAGATACGTGCCTTCAACGCCGAGCAAC
The DNA here is from genome assembly GCA_964236745.1 of uncultured Acetobacteraceae bacterium. Taxonomy (GTDB): domain Bacteria; phylum Pseudomonadota; class Alphaproteobacteria; order Acetobacterales; family Acetobacteraceae; genus Lichenicola. The sequence continues at coordinate 2,841 of CAXSHC010000076.1, read as the reverse complement.
GCATGTTGGCCGGAGTGCGCTCGGCCGAGCAGGCGCTGTTGTCGCTGCAGCGTGTGCTGGCCCGCAACGCTTCGGTCGCCGGCGCCGCCAGCTTTCTGTGTCAGCAGGCGACCGTGCTGGCGGTTCTCGCCGCCCTCGCGGGCCTCGCCTTCGGACGCATCGAGCCCATGGGTGGCGCCCTGCTCCTGTTTGCCCTGCTGGCCGCCTTCGAGCTCGCCAGCGGCCTCGCCCGCGCCGGCGTGCTGGCAGGCCACATGCGCCACGCTGCTGCCCGCGTGGTGCAGGCCGGCGAGCTTCCACCCACCAGCCCTACCACTACCCAACACGCCGCCGCTGTCCTGCCGCAGGGCCACGCCCTCCGCCTGCGCGATGTGACCTTCCGCTGGCAACCCGACCGCCCCGCGGTGTTCGAGCACCTGTCCCTCGACATCCCGCAAGGCGCCCGCGTCGCCATCCTCGGCCCTTCCGGCTCCGGCAAGTCCAGCTTGGCCGCCCTGCTGCTTCGCGTCGCGGTGCCGCAAGCCGGCCACATCACCCTGGGCGGCGCCGCCCTTTCCGCTATGGACGAGTCGGTGCTCCGTTCCCGCATCACCTGGCTCAGCCAGTCCACCCACCTGTTCGCCGACACCGTGCGCGCCAACCTCCTGCTCGGCCGCCCCGACGCCGCCCCCGAAACGCTGGCGGCGCGCTTCGCCGACGCCGCGAAGGGCGTCGCCGACGCGGGTGCCGCGCTGGACGGCGCCCGCGCCATCCTGGCCGAGCGCTTCGGCGAGGACGC
>CAXSHC010000076.1:0-2053 GCA_964236745.1 uncultured Acetobacteraceae bacterium | reverse complement strand
TCCGCCTGAGCCTGGCCGACAACATCCGCTACGGCCGCCCCGACGCCACCGACGCCCAGCTCTGGTCCGCCCTCGACCAAGCCGGCATCGCCGACACCGTTCGCGCGCTCCCGGGCTCCCTCGACAACTGGCTCGGTGAGGGCGGCACCGGCCTGTCCGGCGGCCAGGCGCGCCGTGTCGCCCTGGCCCGCACCCTCCTGTCCCCGGCGCCGATCCTGATCCTGGACGAGCCCGCCACCGGTCTCGACGCCGAAGCCGAGCAGAACTTCCTCCTTACCCTGAACGAGGCCGCGTCCGGCCGCACCGTGATCCTGATCGCGCACCGCCTCACCGGCGTCGAGCGGCTCGACCGCATCTGGCGCCTGGCCGGCGGCCACGCTTCCGCCGCCGCCGCGTGATCGGTGCGTCACCGCACGCATTGACGCACCCCCCGCCTTCGCGGCACCTGTGGCGGCAACAACTTCGGGATCCCGATCCATGCGTCGCTTGTCCGCCCTTGCCGTGATGTGCTTGCTATCGGGCTGTGCCATGCCGGGTGGAGGCGGCAGCGAGATCGGTCGCAAATACGTCGTGTTCTTCACCAAGGGTTCCGCCGAGATCGACGCGCCCGGCCGCGCCGTGGTGTCGGCAGCCGCCGCCGTGGCGTCGCGTCATCCTGACGCCAGCCTCGTGGTCGCCGGCTACGCGGCAGCCCACGGCAACCTCAGCGCGGACGAGAACATTTCCGCTTCCCGCGCTGACGCCGTGGCGGCAGCGCTGCGCGCCGACGGCGTGTCCGCGGCCCGCATCACCGAGCATGCCCGCTCGCCGGCCAACGAGAATCCCGCCGTCGCCGCACGTCGTGTCGAGGTCGGCTTCGTCGGCCAGCCTTGATTTTGTCATCTATCCCGGCTCCGTGCTGAGCCTCGACCACGCAACCGCCGCGCCCGCCATCGACACTCCCGCCACCAGCATGCCCGCCGCCAACACCCCCGCCACCGGCACGCCTGACGCCAACGCCCCCGACGCGGTGCTGTCGCGGGTGTTCGGCTTCCCTGGCTTCCGCGGCTTGCAGCGCCAGGCGGTTGACAGGGTGATGGCGGGCGGCGACGCCCTGGTGCTGATGCCGACCGGCGGCGGCAAAAGCATCTGCTACCAACTCCCGGCCCTGTGCCGCCCTGGCACCGGCCTGGTCGTCTCGCCGCTGATCGCCCTGATGGACGACCAGGTCGCCGCTCTGCGCCAGCTCGGCGTCAACGCCGGCGCGCTGCACTCCGAGCTCGATCCGGACGAAGCCAGCCGCATCAACAACGACCTCAACGCCGGCCGCCTCGACCTGCTCTACGTGTCGCCCGAGCGCCTGCTGTCCGGCAGCATGCTCGATCGCCTGTCGCGCATCGAGATCTCGATCATCGCCATCGACGAGGCGCACTGCGTGTCCGCCTGGGGCCACGAGTTCCGCCCCGAGTACCGCCTCCTGGCCCAGCTCCCGCAGCGCCTGCCAGGCGTGCCGCGCATCGCACTCACCGCCACCGCCGACCCGCGCACCCGCGCCGACATCATCGAGGCGCTGGCCATGCCCGACGCCGAGGTGCTGGTCGCGAGCTTCCACCGCCCCAACCTCCACATCGCCGCCCGCCCCAAGGGCTCCGAGCTGACCCAGCTCATGGAGCTGCTCGCCCGGCACAAGGGCGAGGCTTCCATCGTCTACTGCGGCTCCCGCAACAAGACCGAGCGCGTCGCCCGCTCGCTCCGCGAGCGTTCCTTCCCGGCCATCCCCTTCCACGCCGGCCTGTCGCCGCTGGAGAAGCGCGCCGGCCTGCTCCGCTTCCGTTCCGGCGAGCCGGTGGTGATCGTCGCCACCATCGCCTTCGGCATGGGCATCGACCGCCCCGACGTGCGCAGCGTGATCCACCTCGACATGCCCGACAGCCCCGAGGGCTACTACCAGCAGATCGGCCGCGCCGGCCGCGACGGCGAGCGTTCCGACACCCTGCTCCTGTTCGGCGGCGAGGACATGGCTCGCGCGCGCCACTGGCTCGACCAGAGCCAGGCGCCGCCCGCGCAGAAGCGC
>CAXSHC010000075.1:0-10128 GCA_964236745.1 uncultured Acetobacteraceae bacterium | reverse complement strand
CGACGCCAGCAACGGCGCGGCCTTTGTCGAGCAGCTGCGCGGGATCATGCCGGGAGTGCCGATACGCATCCTGTCCGGCGAGGAGGAGGCGGACTATTCCGCCACCGGCGTGCTGTGCGGCCTGCCGGAAGCGGACGGCACGGTGGCCGACATCGGCGGCGGCTCGCTGGAGCTGGTGCGGGTGCAGGGCGGCGCCAAGCGGCGCGCGCAGACGCTGAAGCTCGGCGTGATCCGCCTCGGCGATCGCGCCGGCGGCGACCTGGAACGCGCGCGCGCCCTGGTCGAGCAGGACCTGGGCGGCGTGGAATGGCTGCGCAGCCAGGGCGGGCGCACGCTTTATCTGGTGGGCGGGGCGTTCCGCGCCCTGGCCCGGCTGCAGATCGCGCGCACCTTCTACCCGCTCAACATCGTGCACCACTACGAGATGACCGCCGACGAGGCGCGCGAGATGACCGGCTGGATCAACGGGTCCAGCAAGCGCACGCTGGAGCGCATGCCGGGCGCGCCGCGCAAGCGGCTGGAGGACCTGCCCTACGCCGCCATCGTGCTGCGCCGGCTGCTGCGGCGCATGGGCCCGGACCGGGTGATGTTCTGCGTCGACGGGGTGCGCGAAGGCTGGTTCATGCGCCACGTGGCGCCGGAAGTGATGGCGCAGGACCCGCTGGAAGCCGCGTCGCGCGAGATGGCCGAGCAGCTCGGGCGCAACACCGCCCTGCCCCCGGCGCTGGTGGCCTGGACCGACGCCCTGTTCGGCCAGTCCGGCATCGGCGTGCTGGGCGACGAGACCGCGGCGCAGTACCGGCTGCGCGTCAGCGCGTGCTGGATGTCCGACACCGGCGCGCTGGACCATCCGGAATACCGCGCCGAGCAGACGTTTCTGCGCGTGCTGCGCCAGCCCGGGGTCGCGTTCGACCATCCCACGCGCGCCTTTCTGGCCCTCACCCTGGCCATGCGCTACGACGCCGAGCTCGACCAGCCGTTTCTGCAGCCGGCGCGTCGCCTGCTCGACATTCCGGCCTTCCGTCGCGCCGAGGTGCTGGGACTGTCGCTGCGCCTAGCCTATGCCCTGTGCGCCGGGGTGCCCGACCTGCTCGCCGGCACCAGCCTGACGCTGGGCGGCGGGCGGCTGGTGCTGCGCCTGGCGGCCGAGCGCGGCATGATCAACGGCGAAAGCGTCAGCCGGCGCCTGGACCGGCTGGCGCAGGCGGTGGGGCTGCAGCCGGAGATCGCCACCGCATGATCGCCACTGCATGATCGCCTGCGCATGACGGGACGGCGCCTGCTGCTGGCGGCGCTGTCATGCTGGCTGGTGTCCGCCGCCGCCGCGCGCGCACGCGATGTCGACGCGCTGTGGAGGATCGTGCATGGGAAATGCGTGCCGGACCAGCAGGGCTCCGGGCACCCTGACCCGTGCGTCAGCGTGGACCTGTCTCGCGGCGAGCGGAACGGCAGCGCCGTGCTCAAGGACCGGGTGGGCGACACGCAGTTCCTGCTGATCCCGACAGCGCGGATCACCGGGATCGAGTCGCCGCTGGTGCTGTCGCCGGGCGCGCCGAACTACTTCGCCCTGGCCTGGGCCGCCACCGCGCTGGTCGACGCCCGGCTGCACCGGATCCTGCCGCGGGACGACTTCGCGCTGGCGATCAACTCGCGGGACGGGCGCAGCCAGGACCAGCTGCACATCCACGTGGACTGCATCCGTGCCGACATCCACGCGGCGCTGGCGCCGGTCGCGGCCGGGCTCGACGACCGGTGGCGTTTGCTGCCGATGCGCCTGGCGCTGCACCGCTACCGCGCGATGTGGCTGCCGGGCGACGCGCCGGGCGCCAACCCGTTCCGGCTGCTGGCCGCGTCGCTTGCCGATCCGGCCACCGGGATGGGGCGCCACACCCTGGTGCTGGTCGGCGCCACGCGAAAGGGCGAGCCGGGCTTCGTGCTGCTGGACGGGATGTCGGGGCCGCTTTCGGCAGCACTCCCGTTCGGGATCAGGCTCGGCCCAGGCTGGGGTCCTGGCTCCGGCGAGGAGCTGGAAGACCACGCGTGCCGGATCGCGATCCCGCCCGGCTGACCGGCAGGCGGTTTCCCCTTCTGGTCCGGGGGTCCTGGTCCCGCCGGGCTGGCGCGCCCATCTGCGGGGGAACAAGACAAGGTGAACCATGAACCGCATCGCTCTCGTGGCCGGCACCAGCGGCATCGTCGGCAACACCCTGGCCCGGCACCTGCTCGAACAAGGATGGCAGGTGGCGGGGCTGGCGCGGCGGCCGTCTAGCGACGTGGACGGGCTGCAGCCGGTGGCGGCCGACCTGCTGGACCCGGACGGGCTGCGACAGGCGCTGGCGGGGCTCAGTCCCAGCCACGTGTTCGTGTCCGCTTGGCTGCGGCAGCCGACGGAAGCGGAGAACATACGGGTCAATGCCGCCATGGTGCGCAACCTGCTGGACGCGGTCAGGCCGGCGGGATCGGTACGGCACGTCGCGCTGGTGACGGGCCTCAAGCATTATCTCGGGCCGTTCGAGGCGTACGGGAAGGGCACCCTGCCGGAAACGCCGTTCCGCGAGGAGCAGCCACGGCTGCCGGTCGAGAACTTCTATTACGCCCAGGAGGACGAGGTGTTCGCCGCCGCCGCCGCGGGCGATGGGTTCGGCTGGAGCGTGCACCGGCCGCACACGATCATCGGCTATGCGATCGGCAACGCGATGAACATGGGCGTCACCCTCGCCGCCTATGCCACGCTGTGCCGCGAAACCGGACGGCCGTTCGTGTTTCCCGGGTCGGGCGCGCAGTGGAACGGGCTGACAGACATGACCGATGCCAGGCTGCTGGCCCGGCACCTCGAATGGGCGTCCACCACCGAGGCGGCACGGGACCTCGCGTTCAACGTGGTCAATGGCGACGTGTTCCGGTGGAGCTGGATGTGGGGCCGCCTCGCCGCCTGGTTCGGCATCGAGCCGGCACCGTTCCCCGCCGAGCCGATGCCGCTGGAGCGACAGCTCGCCGACGCGGGCCCCGCCTGGGCGGAGATCGCCCGGCGCCACGGCTTGGTCGAGCCCGACCTCGGCCGGCTCGCTTCCGCCTGGCACACCGACGCCGACCTGGGCCGCCCGGTCGAGGTGGTCACGGACATGAGCCGGAGCCGCAGGCTGGGCTTCCTCGACTACCAGCCGACCGAGGACGCGTTCCTCGACCTGTTCGAACGGCTGCGTGCCGCGCGCGTGATCCCGTGAGCAGCCGGCGCGCCGGGATCAGCCGCCGTAGGGAGTGAGCGAGAACGGGCGGTCCTGCCTGCGGCTGCCCCAATCCTTGTTCGGTGTGGCCTGCATCACGAAGCGCAGGGTTCCGCCGCGCATGATCTCGTCGTGTCGCAGGTAGGAGCGCGCGAGCGGCACGCCGTCCAGCGTGATGCGGCCGACATAAGGGTGGTCGTCCGACAGGCCGTCGACGTCGACCGTGAAGCGCCTGCCGTTCGGCAGGTGCAGCACCGCGCGGTTCACGAACGGACGGCCGATCACGTACTGGTTCGAGCCGGGCGTCACCGGATAGAAGCCGAGTGCCGTGAAGATCATCCAGGCTGACATCTGGCCGAGGTCGTCGTTGCCGACCAGCCCGTCCGGCGCCGGCCGGTATTGGCTGTCGACGATCTGCTTCAGCCGCGCCTGCCCGCGCCAGGGCTGGCCGGCGTAATCGTACAGGTAGGCCAGGTGGTGGCTCGGCTCGTTGCCGTGCACGTACTGGCCGATCAGGCCCGACATGTCCTCCACCGCGTCGTACTGGTGCGGCGCGATGCGGGCGTCGAACATGGCGTCAAGCTTGGCAACCAACCGGTCGTCGCCGCCCAGCAGCCTGATCAGGCCGCCCACGTCCTGCGGCTGGTACCACGAGTACTGCCAGGCATCACCCTCGGTGAAGCCGCTGCCGGCGCCGGCGCGGGCGGGATCGAACCCGTCGCGGAACCGGCCGTCGGCAAGGCGCGGCCGCACGAAGCCGATGGCGGGGTCGAACACATGGCGCCAGTTGGCGGCGCGCTTGTCGAAGCTGGCGGCGATGTCGGTCCGGCCGAGGGCGTGCGCGGTGCGGGCGATGGTCCAGTCGTCGAAGGCGTATTCCATGGTCTTGGACACGGCCTCGTCGTCGTGGTCGACCGGCACGAAGCCGAGCCTCATGTAGTCGCCAAGATGGCCGTACGGCGCGTAGCTGGCGCTGGCGACCATGGCGGCGAGCGCGCGGCCGCGGTCGATGCCGGGGATGTTCTTGGCGATCGCGTCGGCGATCTCCGGCACCGCGTGGTAGCCGATCATGCACCAGGTTTCCTGGCCGCCGAACTGCCAGACTGGCAGGATGCCGTACGGGCTTTCCTCCCGCGAGGCCAGCAGGCTGTCCACCACGTCCAGCGTGCGGGACGGCGGCTCGATCAGCGTCATCAGCGGCTGCTCGGCGCGATAGGTGTCCCACAACGAGAAGGTGGACACGAAGGAGAAGCCGCGCGCCTGGTGCACCTCGTTGTCCGGGCCGCGGTAGCGCCCGTCGACGTCCATGGACAGGCTGGGCGCCAGCAACGCGTGGTAGAGCGAGGTCGCCAGCGTCCGGCGCATCGGCGTCGGAGCCTCGAACTCCACCGCCGACAGCGCCTTGCGCCAGGCTGCGGTGGCGGCCGCGTGCATGCGGTCGAAGTCGAAGCCCGGCGCTTCCGCCCGCAGGTTGGCGAGCGCGCCCGCCTCGCTGACCGAGGACAGCGCCGTCGTCACCACCAGCGGGGCGGAGAGCGTGCCGAAGTCGACCACGCCGACCAGGCCGCGTCCGGCGATGGCGTCGGTGTCGGCGGGATCGTTGCCCGGGCCCTTGAAGCCACGATACGCGAGCGGCTCGGGCTCGCGGTCGGTGAAGGCGTGGCCGGTGGGGGCGCGCGAGAAGCGCATGGCGAAGTAAAGCTGCCTTGCCGGCGCCCAGCCGCGGGTTTCCCGGAACCCGGTCAGGGTGCCGTCCGGGTGCAGCGTCAGGCGCGACCACAGCACCTTGCCCGGATAGTTGTAGATGCTTTGCCGCAGGTCGATCAGCAGGTGTGTTGGCTGGTTCGCCGGGAAGCTGTAGCGGTGCACGCCCACCCGGTTGGTCGCGGTCAGCTCGGCACGCACCCCGGAATCCGACAGAGTGACGGCGTAGTAGCCGGGCTCGGCCCGCTCGGTGTCGTGGTTGAAGCGCTGCCGGTAGCCGGAGCCCGGCTTGTCCGGGTCGCCCGGGTCGAGCGGCACCGCGCCGGCGCCCGCGACCGGCATCACCAGCACGTCGCCGAGGTCCGAATGGCCGGCGCCCGAGAAGTGGGTGTGCGAGAAGCCCTGGATGGTTTGGTCCTCGTACCGGTAGCCGGCGGCGTGGGCGTAGGAATGATGGAAGTCGCCGATCCAGGTGTCCGGGCTGAGCTGGACCATGCCGAACGGCATGGTGGCGCCGGGATAGGTGTGGCCGTCCGGACCGGTGCCGATCATCGGGTCGACGTCAGCGAAGGTCGAGGCGCCAGCCGGCGTCGGGGTCGCCGCGTGCGCGGCGGTGATCGCCGCGACCAGGACCAGGATGCAGGGCGCGAACCGGCCGGTCGCTCGCTTCGACAGTTGCATGCCGTGCTCTCCGGAACCGCGTCCCGCTCGGGGAAACCGGGATGTCGCCGTTTGAAGCTTTGAAGCCAAAGGCCGCCGCTCGCAAGACGGGCAGGACGCTTTGCCGCTCCCGGTCGTTCGATCACATGGCATGAACGTCCGTGCTGGATCGTGCTCCTGACGCCATTGGCACCGCACCGGCTCCTAACCCTCCCGGGTCGGTAGGCGCCACCCGAACCACCCGGCGAGCATATCCTGCACACATGTCCAAGTGGGTTGACATCCTCCCGGATGCGCCGCTTGATAGTTGCAGGCGTGGCTCGATCCGCGTCTGGATCGATCGTCCGGAACAGGACGAGGATCGCCCGGGGAGCATGGTTTGTTGTCATCGGCGCTGCTGGACGTTTCCGGCCTGAGCAAGTCGTTCGATGGCGTGGTGGCCCTGGCCGACGGCCGGTTCAGGCTCGAGCCCGGCACCGTGCACGCGCTGTGCGGCGGCAACGGCGCCGGCAAGTCGACCTTTCTGTCGATCGTCATGGGCATACAGGCGCGCGACGGCGGCACCATCGAGGTCGCGGGCCAGCCGGTCGCGTTCACCCACCCGTCGCAGGCCCTCGCCGCCGGCATCGCCATCATCGAGCAGGAGCTGAGCCCGGTGCTCGACCTGTCGGTGGCGGAGAACATCTTTCTCGGCCGCGAGCCGGTGGGAGCGTTCGGACGCATCGACTTCGCCGCCATGCGGCGCGACGCGCACCGCCTGTTGCAGCAGCTGGGTTTCGCGATCGACCCGGGGGCCGCGATGCGCAGCCTGTCGATCGGGCAGATGCAGCTGGTCGAGATCGCCAAGGCGCTGAGCCACGACGCGCAGATCATCATCATGGACGAGCCGACCTCGGCGCTGGGCGAGACCGAGGTCGGACAGCTTTATGCGGCGGTGAAGCGGCTGCGCGACGCGGGCAAGGGCATCGTCTACGTGTCGCACCGCCTGACCGAGATCTTCGAGCTTGCCGACCACTACACGGTATTTCGCGACGGCCGCTACGTGGCGAGCGGGCTGGTCGCGGACATCGACCGCGCCGCCCTGATCGGCATGATCGTCGGCCGGGCGCTCAGCGACGAGTACGTCAAGACTAACGTGCCGGGGAAGGCGACGCGGCTCGCGGTGGAAGGCTTGTCGCTGCCGGGCGCGCTGGACGACATCTCGTTCACCGTGCGCGCGGGCGAGATCGTCGGCTTCTACGGCCTGCTCGGCGCCGGCCGCACCGAGCTGATGGAATGCTTGTTCGGGCTCACGCGCGGCTGGACCGGACGCATGATGGTGGACGACGTGCCGGTGCGCGCGGCCAGCCCGCGCGCGGCGATGGATGCGGGGCTGGCCCTGGTGACCGAGGACCGCAAGCAGAGCGGCCTGGTGCTGACCAGCTCGGTGCGCGAGAACCTGAGCCTGGCGACGCTGCCGGCGTTGTCGCCGCGGGGCGTGATGGACCGCAAGCGCGAAGCGGTGTCGGCGGCGGAGGCGATACGGCGCTTCGGCATCAGGACGGCGACCGACCGGCTCGCGGTGGGCAGCCTGTCCGGCGGCAACCAGCAGAAGGTGGTAATCGGCCGCTTCGACATGACCGCGCCCAAGGTGTTCCTGTTCGACGAGCCGACGCGCGGCGTCGACGTCGGCGCCAAGCGAGAGATCTACGCCATCATGTCCGACTTCGCCTCCAAGGGCGGCGCCGTGGTCATGGTGTCGGGCGAAGCGGAGGAGATCCTGGGCATGTGCGACCGCATCGTGGTGATGCGCCAGGGCCGGATCGCCGCGATCCTGGAACGCGGACAGGCGGACCAGCAATCCATGCTGCATCTCGCGGCGTGACGCGGACATGGATCAGGGCATGAGTGCTGGCAGCATCCCGACCGGGCAACGGATGGCAGGCGCGCGCGTCGCGGTCGGGTACATGAAGCGCTACGGCATCGTCACGGCGTTCTTCGCGCTGTGCATCGTGCTCAGCCTGGTGTCCGACTACTTCCTGAGCGTCGGCAATATCGTCAACGTTCTGCGCCAGACTTCCATCAACGGCGTGCTGGCGATCGGCATGACGTTTGTGATCCTGACGCGCGGTATCGACCTGTCGGTGGGCTCGGTAGCGGCACTCGCCGGCATCGTCGCCACCTCGTTCGCCACGCGTTCCGCCATCGCCGGCATTCCCGGAGCGCCGTATCCGGCGCTGCTGGCGATCGCGGCGGGCCTCGGCGTCGGGCTGGCGAGCGGTGCCGTGTCGGGCGGCATCGTCACCCGGTTCCGGGTGCCGCCGTTCGTGGTCACGCTGGGCATGCTGTCCACCGCGCGCGGCCTGACCCTGTTGTATGCCGGTGGCCGGCCGATCCCGAACCTGACGCCGCAGTTCCGCTGGATCGGCACCGCGGAAGTGTTCGGCGTGCCGCTGCCGATCCTGGTGCTCGTGGTGGTGTTCGCCATCGCCTGGTGGGTGCTGGGCTACACGCGCTTCGGCCGGCACGTTTATGCCACCGGCGGCAACCCGCGCGCCGCCACCTCGTCCGGCATCAACGTGTCGCGGGTGCGGCTGCTGGTGTACCTGATCTCGGGCGCGCTGGCGGCGCTGGCAGGGATCATGCTGGCGGCCCGCACCGGGTCCGGCCTGACCCAGGCCGGCATCTCCTACGAGCTCGACGCGATCGCCGCCGTGGTGATCGGCGGCACCAGCCTGTCGGGCGGCGTCGGCGGCGTCACCGGCACGCTGTTCGGCGCGCTGATCATCGGGGTGATGAACAACGGGCTCGACCTGCTCGGCGTCGACTCCAACTACCAGCAGATCTTCAAGGGGCTGATGATCGTCGGCGCCGTGATGCTCGACTCCGCACGCCGCGGCGAGGCGCACTGACAACACCGAAGACGCCGGCGACCAAGCCGGCCTTCACCAAGGGAGAACACGTACCATGAGTTTCCGGACCCTGTGCCTCGCAGGCACCGCAGCGCTGTTCGCGACGCTTGGCGCCGCCCACGCCGATCCAGCGAAGAAGCTGAAGATCGGCGTCGACCTGTACGGCCTCAAGGCCGAGTTCATGCAGCTCTGGGCGGCTTCGGTGAAGCAAAGCCCGGAGGTGAAGAACGGCAGCGTCGAGGTCACGGTGTTCGACGGGCGCTACGACTCGCTGGTGCAGCAGAACCAGTTCGACACCATGATCAGCCAGAAGTACGACGCGATCATCTTTGCGCCGATCGACGCCGATGCCGCCGCCACCGCGGTCGAGGCGGCGCACAAGGCCGGCATCCCGGTGGTCGGCACCAACACGCGGGCGAACTCGCCGCTGCTGACCTCCTATGTCGGCTCCGACGACACGCGCTCGGGCTACCTCGAGGCCAAGGCGGTGCTCGACAAGATCGGCTGCAAGGGCAACGTCGTCATCATCGAGGGCCCGATCGGCATCTCGGCGCAGATCCAGCGCCGCGAAGGCAACCTGAAGGCGCTCAAGGAGTGCCCCGCGGTCAAGGTGCTGGAGATGAAGACCGCGAACTGGTCGCGCGCGGAAGCGCAGACGCTGATGGACGACTGGCTGACGCGCTATCCCAACCGCATCCAGGGCATCATCGGCCAGAACGACGAGATGGCGCTGGGCGCCATCGAGGCGATCAAGAGCGCCAACCTCAAGGTGAACAGCTTTGCCATCGCCGGCATCGACGGCATCACCGACGCGCTGCTGGCGGTGAAGGCGGGGCAGATGACGTCCATCCTTCAGGACGCGAACGCCCAGGCGCAGGGCTCGCTGGACGTGGCGGTGCGGCAGGTGGACGGGGCCGGCTTCAAGCCGCAATCGGCTATCTGGCAGCAGTATCCGCAGATGAAGTGGGATGACGGCACCGCCAAGAGCTACAACGTGCCGTGGACGCCGGTGACGCCGCAGAACGTGGACGAGCTGCTGGCCCGCCGGCAGAAGGGCAGCTGACGCGCGGCACGGCCGGGACGGGCGGTTCTTTCGCCGTTCCGGCCGCGGCACCGGGAGAACCAGCGTGATCGTCGTCTTTGGTGCGATCGGCGTGGACATCGTGACGCGCGTGCCGCGTTTCCCCCGTCCGGGCGAAAGCATCGCCTGCGACGGCTTTGACGTGGTGCCCGGCACCAAGGGCGCCAACCAGGCGCTGGCGGCGGCGCGCGCCGGCGCCTCGGTGGCGCTGGTGGCGACCCGGGGCGGCGACGAGGCCGGCATCGTCGCCGCGTCCCTGCTGGAACAGGCGGGGGTCGACCTGCAGCACGTGCGCACGGTCGACACGCCCACCGGGACCTGCCTGATCACGGTGGACGCGACGGGCGAGAACACGGTGATCGCCGCGTCCAGCGCCAACCGGCACACGGCGGTCTCGCAACTCGACGCCTGCGCGTTCGGCAGCGGGGACGTGCTGCTGCTGCAGGCGGAGCTGCCGCTCGGCGAAACCTTCGCCGCCGTGCGCCTGGCATGCGACCGGGGGGCGCGGATCGTGCTGAACGCGGCGCCGGCGGTTGTGGTGCCGGCTGAGGTTCTGGCAGCGCTGGAC